>JBBRHC010000111.1:0-10354 GCA_038223295.1 Opitutales bacterium | reverse complement strand
GAGCAGGTCGGCGGTGAGGGTGGAGCCGCCGTTGTCAAAGCGGTAAACGCGACGGACGGCGGAGCGGATCGGTTCGATGGTAAAACGACTGCCGCGCAGAATGGACGGGATGGTGAGCTTGCAGGGGAAGCCGCGGTCGGAGAGCTGGTTTTTAAAGGTGCCGACGGTCATGTTGGTAAGCTCGCCGATGGCGTCGTTGACGCATTCGTCGCCGGCGTCGGCGATCTCGGCGGCGGACATGCCGAGGAGGTTGCCGGCGCAGTGGTTGGCGAACTTCACGTCGAGATAGAGGTAGACGAGGCCGTTGAGCGCGCCGATGAAGCCGACGGCGCCGACGACGTGCGGGTGTTCCAAGGCGAGCACGTGGGTCGAGTCGGCGGGCCCGACCGGGATGTGGCGGGCGGGTAGGCCGAGCATGGTCGAGAAGACTTCATGCACCGCCTTGGTGATGGTTTCTTCGAAAACGGTTTCCGGGATGTCTTGGATGGCGGGCATGGTGGCGGGGGACGGGTTGGGAAGGTAAATCGGGCGGGAGGAGATATTCTTGATGGGAAATTTTATGCGGTGGCGGCCCGCGGCAGGGCGTCGCGCAGGTCGGCGGCGGGCTCGGAGAAGACGGGCAGGGTGGCCGGCATGGCCTCGGCGACGGCGTCGGCGGCGTTTTGCCAGTCGAACGGCGAGGCGCCGCAGAAAAACGTGCGGTCGTGCAGGCGCGCGCCGTCGGGGCCGGACCAGACGGCGCGCAGGCTGTGGCGGTCGCCCCCGAGCGCGCTGGAGTGGAGCCCCAGGGCAAGACCAGAGGCGGGGCGCCAGAACGTGGCGGTGCCGCGTTGGTAGTCGGCGCGGCGGGTCCAGCCGTCGGCGTGTTCGGGCTGGAGCATGGCCAGCGTGGCCTCGACTTGGTTCAGGAAGGAGAGCAGGCGCATCAGAGTGGAGTTGTTCCGTTCCTATCGGCGCGATGCGCCGAAGGTTGAGCGCGGACGGGCGGATTTTATCGGGTGACGGGAGAAACTTTTGATTTTCGAGGCTGGAGGTGGCGGAGGAGCGTCGCTAAGTATTCTCCCCACCCTATGCCGTCGCCCTATGTCGCTTGAAAAAATCTTGATCGTTGATGACGAGCCCCTGCTGAGGCGTTTGTTGGAAGATATCTTAAAGTCGCGAAAGTTGCAGTCCGCCAGCGCCCCGACGCTCGCGGCGGCGGAGGCCCTGCTGGGCAAGGAGACCTTTGACCTGGTGCTTCTGGATGTGCGGCTGCCGGATGGCGACGGGCAGCGGTTCCTCGAGCAGGTGATGGCGCTGCCGACGCATCCGCTGGTGGTGATGATGACCGGCAACGGCACGATCGAGAGCGCGGTCGGCTGCATGAGGGCCGGTGCCTTCGACTACGTGATCAAGCCGTTCCAGCCGGCGCAGATCGACATGATCCTGCGCAAGGCGGACAACTACAGCCAGTTGATCAAGGTGAACCGCTATTTCAGCGAAAACGCGGGCGGCAAGGAGGAGCCGATGCTGGGGCGGAGTCCGCTGATGTTGCGGGTGCGGCAGATGGTCGAGCGGGTGGCGCCGACCGACGCGACGGTGCTCATCACCGGCGAAAACGGCTCGGGCAAGGAGATGGTTTCGCAGGAGATATACCGCAACTCGCCGCGCCGGGCGGAGCCTTACATCAAGGTGAATTGCGCGGCGCTCTCGGAGCAGTTGATCGAGAGCGAGCTGTTCGGCCATGAGAAAGGCTCGTTCACCGGGGCGATGGAGCGCCGCGAAGGCCGCTTCGAGCTCGCCAACCGCGGCACGCTGCTGCTCGACGAGGTGAGTGAGCTGCCGCTGAACCTGCAGGCGAAATTGCTGCGCGTGCTCCAGGAGCGCGAGTTCGAGCGGGTGGGCGGCACGAAGACGATCAAGGTCAACGTGCGCATCCTCGCGACGTCGAACCGCGATTTGCTGCACTTCATGGAGCGCGGCTTGTTTCGCTCGGACCTGTTTTACCGGCTGAACGTGTTTCCCATTTCGGTGCCGCCCTTGCGCGAGCGGACGGAGGATATCGATACGTTTGCGGAGACTTTTTTGCGCCGCTTCGCGCGCAAGCACGGCTTGAAGCTGCCGGGGTTCAGCGACCAGGCGGTGGCGGCGCTGCGCGCGTATCCGTGGCCGGGCAATGTGCGCGAGCTGCAGAACACGATCGAGCGCGCGGTGATCTTATCGGAGGATCACCGGCCGGTGACGACGGCGGCGCTCAACCTGCCCACGCTGGCGCGGATCGACGCGGGGCGGCCGGTGGCGCACTCGGCGGTGACGGCGAACGATGTGATGCACGCGCCCTTCGTGGCCGTGTCGGCGCCGGGGAAGGCCTCGGCGGCGGATCCTTCGGGCGGCGTGCCGATGCCGGTGCCGCTCGCGATGCCGGTGGCAGCGGCCGTGCCGGGGCCGGCGGCCGAGCCTGCGGCGGTGCCGTCGGCCGTGGAGTCGGTGGTGGAGGAGGCGTTCACCCCGCCGCCGCCGCCCGCGCCGATCCTGCCCTTGAGCGAGATCGAGAAAAAGGCGATTTTGAATACGCTGGAGTCCACCGAGGGCAATCGCACGAAGGCGGCGGAGTTGCTGGGCATCTCGATCCGCACGCTGCGCAACAAGCTGCACGAATACCGGATCGACGAAGGGATCTCGGCGAAGTGAGGTCGGGGGGACGCGGGCGACTTGGAGGGCGCGGGCGACGTGGTCGGGGTTGTTGACGCGGGGAAGGGATCGGGGGCGCTTAGAAGCCGAGGCCGAGGCAATCCATCATCTTCAACTGGAGGTCTTGTTGGTTGAAGGGCTTGGTCAGGTAGGCGGTGGCGCCGGCCTTGAGGGCGGCGAGGATGGAGTCGCGGCTGCCCTCGGTGGTGATCATGAGGACGGGCAGGGCGGCCCAGCGGGGATCGGCGCGGAGGGCGGTGAGGAAGGCGAAACCGTCCATCACGGGCATGTTCCAGTCGAGGCAGACGAGGCTGAAGTCGGCGGGCGCGGCCTCGAGGCGGGCGAGGGCCTGGGCGCCGTTGCCGGCCTCGACACACTCGGCGCCGACGACGGCGGCGGCGGAGCCGATGATGCGGCGCATCACGAGGGAATCATCAACAACGAGGAGTTTCATGGTGGCGGGCGGTTACGGGACTTGAACGAGGGCGCCATACCAGCCGAGACCCCGGTAGGTTTCGTAGCCGGGAGTGCGGTGAAAGGCGAGGAGACGGCCTTGGGCGTCGGTGAAGGAGCCCGAGGCGCGCCCGCCGGTGTCGAGCGGGATGATTTCGGTGAGCAGCCCCTGGCCGTCGGAGGCGGCGAGCACGCGGCCCTGGGCGTCGAGCAGGAGCACACGGGTGCGGTTGCGCTCCCCGGGGGTGAGGCGCACGCCGCGCACGACGGCCTCGGCCTGGGGACCCCAGTCGAAATGCACGCCGATGACGCCGAGCGGGCGGCCGTGCGGTTGGCCGTCTTCGCGGATGGCGGCGGCGTAGGTGGCGACGGAGGCGCCGCCAAGCGCGGGGCAACGGGCGACATCGGCGACGGAAAATTTTTCTCCGGACGAGGTGGCGAGGGCGTCGAGGAACCATTTTTCGGCGGCGACGGAATGGCCGGCGACCGCGGGGTAGAGATTGGGGCGGCCGTTGGTGACGACGCGGCCCCCGGCGTCGCAGATCCAGATGTCGAGGTAGACGGTGTAGGCGCCGAGGATGACGCCGAGACGTCGCGAGGCATAGGCGAGGGCCTCGGGGCCGGGGGTGCGGACGGCGGCGATGACGGCGGCGTCGGCCGCCCACCAGCGCACATCGCAGGTGCGTTCGTAAAGGTTGCGGTCGATGATCTCGATGGCGTTGAGGGCGAGGTCCACGAGACGGTCGCCGCGGATCTGCGCGGCCATGCGTTCGCCGACGGAGCGGAGGCCGGAGAAGGCCTCGGTGAGCTCGGTCTCCATTTCGCGCGCGATCCGGGCGACCTCGGTGGAGAGGTTTTTGACCTCGCCGGCGACGGCGGAGAAGCCGCGGCCGGCGTCGCCGGCCTTGGCGGCGGTGATGGTGGCGTTGAGCGAGAGGATGCGCGTCTGGAGGGCGATCTGCTGGATGGCGGCGAGTTTCCGGTTGGCGATGGCGGCGGCCTGAGCGGCGAGGACGAGCACCCGTTCGGGGGTGGCGGCGGAGGAGGCGTCGGCATCAATGTTTTCGGACATGGCGGGAGCGGCGGGCGGGTTCAGGGTTTGCGGCGGTAGAAGACGGCTTCGGCGACGGTCTCGACGGCGAAGAGATCCTGATGGGAGAGGAGGGACTCGGAACCGCCGAGCAGGAGGTGGCCGCCGGGCACGATGGCGGCGGCGAGGCGGGTGAAGAGGCGCTGCTTGAAGGCGGCCTCGAAATAGATGGCGACGTTGCGGCAGAGCAGGAGATCGAACTGGCCGAAGGGGGTGAGGTCGTCCTGGAGGTTGTGGCGCTTGAAGGTGACGCGTTTGCGGATGGGCTCGGCGAGGGACCAGATGGGGCCGGCCTGGGTGAAGTAGCGTTGCTTCCAGATGTCGGCGAGGCCGCGCACGATCTCGATCTGGTTGTAGCGGCCGCCGGCGGCGAGCATGAGGGTGCCGGCCGAGACTTCGGTGCCGATGATCTCGAACTGCTCGGGGCGGACGCCGGGGAGTTTGCCCTCCAGGCAGAGCGTATCAATGAGCATGGCGAGGGAGTAGGGCTCCTGGCCGGTGGAGCAGGCGGCGCAGAGGATGCGGATGCGGTTGCGCGTGCCGGCGCGCAGCATGGCGGCGAGGGCGGGGAGGAGGTGGGTGCGCAGCGAAGCCCAGGGCCGCTCGTCGCGAAACCAATAGGTCTCGTGCGTGGTCATGGCGTCCACGATGCGGTCGCGCAGGCGGCCGGTGAGATCGGCGCGGGCGAGGCGGATGAAGTCGGCGACATCGGTCGCGCCGGATTGGGCGACGAGGGCGCCGAGCCGGGCCTCGAAGAGGTAGCCTTTTTCCTCGCCGAGGTGGATGCAGCAGGCCTCGGCCACGTATTTGCTGAGCAGGCCGAGTTCGCCGGGGCTTTTAAACAAAGTGGACATGGGCGCGCTTAAAGGCGGTGGCGGGCGAGGTCGCCGAGCCGGGAGGCGATGGCGGGGAGGGGGAGAATCTCGTCGGCGAGATCGCGGCGGACGACGGCCTGGGGCATGCCGTAGATCACGCAGGTGGCCTCGTCCTGCACGATGGACCAGAGGGGGGTGGAGGCTTTGAGCGCGGCGACGCCGGCGGCGCCGTCCTCGCCCATGCCGGTGAGCACGAGGCTGAGCGCGCCGCGCAACTGGCAGCGGGCGGCGGATTGGAAAAGCACGTCCACGGCGGGGCGGCAGGAGTTGACCGGCGGGGCGTCGGTGAGACGGGTGACGAGGGCGCCGTCGGGGTCGCGCACGAGCTCGAGGTGGCGACCGCCGGGCGCGATGAGGATGCGGCCGGGCCGGACGGTTTCGCACTCGGCGGCCTCGGCGACGGCGAGCGGGCAAACCTTGGCGAGCTGCTCGGCGAGCGAGCGGGTGAAAAGCGGCGGCATGTGCTGCACGATGACGACGGGCAGGGGGAAATCGGCGGGCAGGCGGGGCAGCAGGGTCTGGAGGGCGTTGGGGCCGCCGGTGGAGACGCCGATGAGCAGGATGTCGAGGGCGGACGGGGGGAGGGCGCGGCGTCGCGGCGGCGCGGCGACCGGTGCGGGCGCGGCCGGGCGGCGTGCGCGCGCGGCGGGGGCGGAGCTGAGGCGGCGGAGGCGGACGAGTTGGACGACGTGCTGGATCTGGGAGCGGAGGCGGGCCATGCCCTCGGCGAAGGAGGTGGCCTGGGGCTTGGGGATGAAGTCGAGGGCGCCGTGGGCGAGGGCGTCGAGGGTGATGGCGGCGTCGGCCCCGGTGGCTCCGCTGACCATGACGACGGCGACGGAGGGAAAGTCGCGGCGGATGCGGGCGAGCACCTCGGGGCCGTTCATCTCGGGCATGAACACGTCGAGGAGCACGAGGTCAACCGGGCCGGCGGCGAGGCGGCCGAGGGCGATGGGGCCGGAGGCGACGGCGGCGACGACATCGAGGCCGGGCACCTGCGCGGCGGCCTCGGAGAGGATTTTCCGGTAGAGGGCGGTGTCGTCAACGATGAGGAGGCGCAGACTCATGAGGCGGGCGGGGCGGGCAGGTTGAACGTCATCTCGATGGTGCGGCCATCGGCGGAGTGATTCACGGAGCGGGCCAGTGCGCGGATTAAATCCAGGCCGAGGGAAATGTGGTCGTGATCGAGGAGCGAGGTCGGGGGGCGCGAAAGGGGATCGAAGCCGGGGCCGTCGTTGGCAAGGCGGACGAGGAGGAGGCGGGCGGAGGCGTCCACGAGGATTTCGAGGCGGGCGTGAAGCGCGGGGCTGTTTTGGCAGCCGTGTTCGAGGGCGTTGAGCAGGGCTTCGCGGAGGCAGAGCACGATGTCGTGCAGGGTGGCGGAGCCGAGGTGGGGCAGGCTGATCGAAAGGAGGCGAGCCCAAGCGGCCTGGAGTTGGTCGATGCGCCCGGCCTCGTCGCCGCGATAGGCGGCCTGGTGCAAGGGCACGCGGATGGCGGCGCCCGGCTCGGAGGGCGGGGGGGGAGTCCAATCGAGGCGGCAGGCGACGATATCGTCGTCGGCGCCGTGAAGCAGATTGGCGGCGAGGGAATTGGCGGGGGAGCCGAGGATGCGGTAGGCCAAGGCGAGCGGGGGAATCTGGAGCGTGGCGGCGTGGGCCTCGAGGCCGTCGCTCCAGAGACAGAGCTGGCCGTGTGTATCGATGGAGGTGGTGAGCTCGACGGGTTCGATCCGGGGGAACCAGCCGAGGGGGGAGCCGCCGGGGGCGAGCAGTCTGACGGCGCCGTCGCCGTCGGCGAGGAGGACGCCGGGGCCGCCGCAGTTGAGGATGGAGATGGTGCGGGCGCGGAGATTGAGCTCGATGAAACAGGCGCTGAGGGAGGTGTTCACCGCGAGCGGGTCGGAGTCGTTCCATTGCTCCTGGAGGAAGCGGTTGAAGGCCTCGGCGATGCCGCGGGCGGTGGCGTCGTGGCGGGCCATGCCCTCGATGATGCCTTGGAAATAGGCGGAGAGAAACCCCTCCTTGAGCCCGTGGCCGGAGACATCGCCGAGCACGAGGAGGATGCGATCCTGGTCGAGGGCGGTGGCTTTGACGAGGTCGCCGCCGGCCTCGTTCAGGGCGTAGAAACGGGTGGCGAGGGAGAGGTTGGCGAGGGTGCGGCCGCCGGAGACGAGGGCGGTGCGGGTGAGGCGCTGGTTGATGTCGGAGATGTCGAGCAGGCGGTGGGCGGCGGCGAGCTGCCGGGTGCGGCGCAGGTGGCTTTCACGGGCCTTGCGGGCGGCGCGCAGGACGGTGCGCATCTCGAAGGGCTTGTCGAGGAACTCGACGGCCCCGCCGCGCAGGGAGGCGGAGACGAGCTCGCGTTCCTGGTTGGCCGTCATGATGACGGTGGCGGTGGTGGGGGCGTGTTGGTTGAGCCAGGCGAGGAGGGCGAGGCCGCCCATGCGCGGCATCTGCACGTCGGTGATGACGGCCTCGAAGGGCGCGGGGCCGCGGCGGGCGATGATCTCGATGGCGTCCTGGCCGTCGTCGGCGGATTCGGCGCGGATGTCGGCCGACTGAAGCATCATGACGAGCATCTGGCGGGAGAGGGGGTCGTCGTCCACGACCAGCACTTCCGAGGCGTTGAAAGGAGCGTTCGTGATCATGCGGTGGCGAGGTTGGGCAGGGCGGCCCGGAGTTCTTCGGCCGCGCGGAGTATCCCGGCGACGCGGGTCATGGCGGTGGGGGAGTCTTTGGCGCGGGCGGCGGTTTCGAGGGCGGCGGAGGCGAGGCGGAGGGGCTCGGCGCTGAGGTTGGCGGCGGCACCTTTGAGGGTGTGGGCGCTCATGGCGAGGGCGGGGAAGTCGGAGGTGGCGGCGGCGGAGAGGATGGACTGGAGCTGGCGCTCCAGGTCGTCGGCGAAGATGGATAGGATTTCCATCACCAGGGCTTCGTCACCCATGAGACGTTGCTTGAGCTCAGTGAAGTTGATCGGGGCCTCGCTGGCGCGGACGGGCGGCGCGGGCGCGTGCGCGGTCGCCGGTGAGGCGGAGGGCAGCCAGCGGAGGAGGGTGGCTTGTAGCACATCGGGTTCGATGGGCTTGGTGATGTAATCCGAGAAGCCGGCGGCGAGGCCTTGCGCACGGTCGCCGAGGAGGGCGTGGGCGGTGATGGCGATGACGGGAATGGCGGGATTGCGCAGGCCGGTGGCGGGATCGCGGATGGCGCGGGTGGCGGCCATGCCGTCCATGACGGGCATCTGAATGTCCATGAGCACGAGGTCGTAGTCTTTGGCGGCGAGGGCATCGAGGGCCTCGCGGCCGTTCAGGGCGACGTCGGCTTTCAGGCCGAATTTGCCGAGCAGGCCGAGGGCGACGAGGCGGTTGGTCGCGTTGTCTTCGACGAGGAGCAGGCGGGCGTCCGGGTTGAAGGCGGAGGGCTGGCTGGCGGGACGGGCCTCGTCGGATGCGGCGGCGGGGGCGGCGGCGTGAAAAGGAATGGTAAACCAGAAGGTGGAGCCGCGGCCCTCCACGCTCTCCACCCCGATGAGGCCGCCCATGAGGCCGACGAGTTCGCGCGAGATGGCGAGGCCGAGGCCGGTGCCGCCAAACTCGCGGGTGTAGGAGACATCGATCTGGGAAAACTTCTGGAAGAGGCGGTCGCGTTTGTCGGCGGGGATGCCGGGGCCGGTGTCGCGCACGGCGAAGCGCAGGTGGTGGGCGTGGGAGGAGCCGGGCGGAAGCGGGAGAGGGGAGACGGTCAAGGCGACTCCGCCGACGCTGGTGAACTTGATCGCGTTGCCGACGAGGTTGGTGAGCACCTGGCGCAGGCGGGCGGGGTCGCCTTTGAGGAAGGGAGGCAGGTCGGCGGGGAGTTCGCAGGCAAGGACGACGCCCTTGGCCTGGGCCTGGACGCGAAGGGGAACGAGGAGATCCCGAAGCAGGGATTGGGCCGCGAAATCGCCGGAGGCGAGTTCGAGTCGGCCGGCCTCGATTTTGGAGAGGTCGAGGATGTCGTTGATAAGTTCCAGGAGGATGCGGCCGCTGGCCTGAATGGTTTGAACGTGGTGGCGCTGGGTGCCATCGAGCTCCGAGCCGAGCAGGAGGTGAGTCATGCCGAGCACGCCGTTCATGGGCGTGCGGATCTCGTGGCTCATGTTGGCGAGGAACATGCTTTTGGCCTCGTTGGCTTTCTGGGCGGCGTCGCGGGCGGCGGCGAGGGCCTCGCGCTGGAGGTAGATCTCGGTGACGTCCTGAAGACCGCCGCGGATGGCGAGGGTGACGCCATCCCGGCGGTGGGCCTCGCCGAGCGCGCGCACCCGGAGGTGTTTGCCCCGGGCGGTGACCAAGGGGAGTTCCAAGTCGAAAGGGGTGCCGTGCTCGACGGCGGCCCGGACGGCCGAGGCGATGGTGTCGGCCGCCTCGCCGGGGTAGAAGGCGACGGCGGTGGCCATCTCGGGAACGTAGTCGGGGGGCACCTCGTGGAGGGTGCGCACCTGGTCGCTCCAACGGATGGTCTGGGTGGGGACATCGACCTCCCACGAGCCGACATGGGCGAGGCGACCCACGTGGTTGAGGGCGTCGGCGCGGCGGGCGAGTTCGGTCTCGGCGAGGTGCTCGGCGGTGACGTCCTGATGGGTGCCGACCATGCGGAGGGGGCGGCCCTCGGCGTCGCGGGAGACGACTTTGCCGGTGTCCATGATCCAGCGCCATGCGCCGTCGCGGTGCTTCATCCGGTGCTGACATTGGTAGCGGTCGGTCTTGCCGTCGAAGTGGGCTTGCAGGGCGGCGTGGGCGAGGGCGTGGTCGTCGGGGTGGCAGCGGCGGGACCACTCGTCCATGTGGGCGGAGAGGGCGGCGAGGTCTTCGCCGAGCATGGCGGCCCAGCGTTCGTCGAAGAGGGTGTGGCCGGACGGGATATGCCAGTCCCAGAGGCCAAGTTCGCCGCCGGCAAGGGCGAGGGCGGTGCGTTCGGCCTGCTCGGCGAGGCGGACCTCGGTTTGTTTGCGCTCCGTGATGTCGAGCTGCAAGCCGACGAAGCCAGTGAGGGCGCCGGTGGCGTCGTGCAGGGGCACGATGTCGAGATCGAGCCAGTAGTCGCGACCGTCTTTGCCGCGGTTAAGGAGTTCGCCGTGGAAGGCGTGGCCTTGGTCGAACGCGGTGTGCATGGCGGTCACGGTCGCCGGATCGGTCTCCGGGCACTGGAGTATCCAGCCGGGAGACTTGCCCATGACCTCATCCGAGGTGTAGCCCGAGAGGCGCGTGAAACCCTCGTTGACCCAG
>JBBRHC010000110.1:0-10378 GCA_038223295.1 Opitutales bacterium | reverse complement strand
GGGGCTCTACGGGGCCGGGGGCGGGACGGATATCGGGCTCGACGGCGAGGTAGTCGGCCTGGGCGTAGGGGTTGGCGGGGGCGAAATTAACGACGCGTTCCCAGCTCTTGCGGGCGCGTTCGAGGTCGGCGGCGTCGCCGCCTTGGTGGGTGAAGACGAGGGCGTCGAGGAGGGTGGTGAAGGGGTTGACGTAGTCGCCGTAGGGGAGGATGGCGGCGTTGAATTTGGACTCGATGCCGGAGAGGCTGGCGGAGGTGCGGGCATCGGACTTGGCGCGGTCGACGTCGTAGGCCGCACCTTGGCGGCCTTGCTCGTCCTTGACGCCGCCGGAGCCGGCGTCCTGGGCGAGTTTCTGGCTTTCCTGGATGCGTTTGGCGTTGGCCTCGACGGCGTCGCGCTGGCGTTGGAGGGCGCGGTTGAGCTCGACGCGGGCGGCGTCGGCGTCGCCGAGTTGGAGGTAGTTGAGGGTCTGGTAGGTGTGGAGCATCACCTTGTCGTAGGCGCGGCCGCGGTAGGGGAGGGTGGCCTGGTTGGTGAAGAGGGCGCCGGCTTCGGAGCCGACGCTGAGCTTGGCGGCCTCCTCGTAGGCATCGATGCGGCGGGCGGCCTCGTCGAAGGCGGCGAGGGAGCGGGTGAGGTAGCCGATGCGGGGGGAAATCTGCCCGGGCGCGGCGGTGTTGAGGGCGGTGTTGGTCTGGGTCTGGCCGGCGGTGAGGGCGGGGGGGCTGGAAGCGCCCGCAAGCGGGCGGCCTACGGGGTCGGGCGAGGCGGCGGCGGGGCCGGGGAGGTTGGCGAGGGCGGCGGCGCGGAGGATGGCGCCTTGCTCGAGGCGGTAGAGGACGGTGTCTTTGTTATCCTTGTTTTTCTCGGCGTCTTTTTCGGCGCGGGAGAGGGCGGAGGCGATGTCGCCGGAGCGGATGGCGGAGTCGCGATCCTCGGTCTTGGTGGTATAGGTCTGGCAGCCGGTGAGGAGAAGAACGGCGGCGAGGGCGAGGAAGGGGAGGGGGAGCGGGGAGCGGGTGCGGCGGGCAGGGCGGGAAGACGGCATGTGGCGAAGATGGCGAGGTGTTGAGCGGAAGCGAGGGAGCGGGGAGGACTGCGGACTGGCTGGCGGGCGGAGGGATACGGACGGCGGAACGAGGACGGACGGACGGCGGAGACGGGTGGGGACGGCGGAGACGGACTGTGGACGGGGGACGGCGGAGACGGGGGGTGTAGGATGGACGGACGAGAAGGACGAGAAGGACGAAGGAAAAGGACGCCGGAGACGGGCGGCGGGTGGGGCGACCCCGCCCTACAATTTACATCAGGGGTCGACGCGGCGGACGATGGCGCCGCGGTCGATGCCGAGGTCTTCGCCGTTGATCTCGGCCTGGGTGGTGCGGGGGGTGACGCGCTGGATGCGGATGCGACCCACGGGGACTTCCTCGCGACCGAGGGAGGCGCCGGTGTCGGGATCGATGAGCTCGGCGCCGAGCGCGTAGACCTCCCAGAGCTGGCCGACGGAGATGCCGGTGCCGTCGCCGCGGTTGATGGTGACGATCTTGCCGGTCTTGGCGAGGATGCGGGCGGGGAAGGCGACGTCGGCGACGCGCTGGGCGATCTTCTCGCTCATGCGGCGGGTGAGGGAGATGAGCAGGGCGTCGGAGAGCTCGCCGCCAGTGGCGCTGGAGTTGGCCAGTTCTTCCTCGGTGTCGAGGGTTTGCTCCTGGAAGTTGGCGGTTTCGACGAGTTTGTTGGTGGCGGACTCGTAGAGCTTGGCGACGGCGGAGAAGCGGATGACGCGTTTGGTGGCGGTCTTGCCGATGGAGGCGAAGGTGGCGGTCTGGGTGAAGTCCTGGAAATCGTCGATGGTGACGACGAGGGTGAGGTCGGATTTGCCAAAGGCGAAGGCCTGGCCGGCGGCGGCGTTTTCCTCGATGAGCGCGTCGGAATCGGAGCGGGCGAGGACGGTGAATTTACGCGTTTGCTGGACGGAGGAGATGAGTTGGCCGTCGAGGGCCTGGCTCATGCGGTCGATGGAGTTTTTGCGCGCGGTGGCGGAGGCGTTGGTGAGGACGGCGGAGTTGGTTTTGACCTTGGCGAGGGCGAGGGTTTTGAGCGTGGCGGCGGGGGCGGGGGCGCCGGCGGGAGGCGGGGGCGGGGCGGTTTCGGGGGCGGGAACCTGGGCATAGGCGAGGGGAACGCAGAGCCACAGCAGGCAGAGGCGGGAGGCCAGACGGCGGATGGGGGAGGCGGATTTGGAATTCATGATCTGAGGCTTTTTAAAAGTGGAAGCGGGCGCGGGGCGGGTGGCGGGCGGGGCTCAGTTGGAGACCTTCGGCTCTTGGTAGCGCTCGGGGAGGATGAAGCGGAAGTTTTCCTTGGTATCGACCTTGAAGAAGGAGTTTTCGAGGGACTTGGCCTTGCCTTCGAGCATCTTGACGTCGGCGTCGGTGAGCTTGGCGTCGTTTTTGAGTTCGTTTAGAAACTCGGTGGATTGTTTAAAGCGTCGAAGGCCGGCGTCGCTCATGGACATGGCGGCGGTGAGAACCTGGCCGTCGCTGGCGTTTATGGTGCGCTCCCAGGGTTCCCAGCCTTCGCGGGAGAGGCGGAGGCGGGAAAAGCCGGGCTTGAGGGTGATCTTGCCGGGGGCGGTGCCGACGGCGACGCCATCGACCTCGACGGTGGCGTTGAGCGGGGTGACCTTGAGTTTGGATTCGCCGAGGGTGACGACGTTTTCGGCGCTGATGCGGACGTCCGGGATGTAGAGGTCGGCGGCTTCAACGGCGAGGGTGAGGGTGACGAGCCTGGCGGCGGGGCGGGCGTCGGCGATGCGGCCGGCGGCGACGCGGGTGCGGAGGCTGGCGGTGATCTTTTGCGAGGCGTCGTCGAGCAGGTCGTCGAGGACGTCACGGGGGAGGGAGTCGTCGGCGGAGGCTTTAACGGAGGCGTTGGCGGTGTTTTGCTCGGTGCGGGTGGCTTTGACGACGTCGCCGGTGAGGGAGCCTCCGGCGGTGGCGTCGACGACCTTATAGGTGACGCGGAGGGTGAACTCGCGGCTGTCCAGGTTGTTTCCGTAGGCGGTGACGGCGCGTCGGGTATCGGAGTAGGAGGTGATGGAGGCGTGAATCAGGTAGTCGGCGCGGAGGCTTTGGGCGAGGCGGAGGGCGCTGGATTGATCGATGAAGGCGGCCTCGGCGGCTGCTGCTGCGAGGCCGGACTTCTCGTTCCGGGCGGCGGAGGGCGGGGTGAAGGAGCGGAGGTTGGTGGTGACGATCTCGCGCGAGATGAGGGTGAAGCCGAGGTCGGTGAGGCGGGCGGAGAGCAAGTCCTCGAGGGCGGAGACTTTATCGTCGTAAGCGGCGTCGGCGCGGTTGGATACGACGAGGGCGGCGGTGTAGGTCTTGGTGACGGCCTCGCGTTCGCGCTGGACGGTGGTCGTGACCTTGTCGGTGATGGTCTTGCCGTCGTCGGTGACGATGGTTGTGGCTTCCACGTTCGTAACGGGGGGCTGTACGGTGCGTTCGGTGGTGACGGTCTGGGCGGCGAGGGCGGACGCAAAGACGAGACCGCACAGGGCGGCAAGGAGGGTCGGTAGCTTCATAAGGGAGAGTGTCCGGTAAAAAGACAGGAAATCACCGATGTTGTGCCGCCGCCGGGGGGCGACAATGGGAAAGTGGGTGGCGGGGGAAGCGGTTAAGCCGCGAGGAGGCGGGAGGCGGGACGGGCCGGGAGAGGCGGAAGCGGACGGGCGGGTAAAACCTTGAGCGGACGGTCGGGGCGGGGGAGGCTCATCATTCATGCCAAAATGGATACAGGAACTGCGGCCCACGCTCGCGCTCGCGCTGCCGATCATGCTGGGGCAGGTGAGCCAGATGCTGATGGGCATCACGGACAGTATGATGATCGGGCATGTGGGCACGGTGCAATTGGCGGCGGCGTCGTTCACGGGGGCGGTGTTCGGGGTGATTTTCATCGGCTGCATCGGGTTGCTGCAATCGGGCTCGGTGCTGGTGGCGCGCGAGCACGGAGCGGGGCGGGCGGAGTTTTGCGGGCGTTGGCAAAAGCATGCCCGCGTGCTGGCCTGGCTGGCGGGTGCGGGCCTGGCTGGGCTGATGCTCGCGAGCTTGTGGGTGGTGGAGTTTTTCGGGCAGCCGCCGGAGGTGGTGGCGGTGATGGGGCCCTACTACGCGCTGATCGCGATCTCGCTGGTGCCCACGTTGCTGTTTCAGGCGGACCGGCAATTCGCCGAGGCGATGGGGCGGCCGTGGGAGCCGCTCGCGATCATGCTCGCGAGCGTGGCGCTGAACGTGGGGCTGAACTGGGTTTTGATCTACGGTAAGCTGGGCGCGCCGGAGCTGGGGCTGACGGGGGCGGGGGTGGCGACGCTGCTGGCGCGAATCGTGTCCGTGATCGCCCTACGCGCGTGGCTGGCGCGGACGCGGGAATTCGCGGCGGCGGTGGGGGCGGCGCGGGTGGCGCGCATCGAGCGCGGGCGTGCGAAGGAGATGCTGGCGCTGGGTTTGCCGATGGGGGCGGCGTTGTTTTTCGAGGGCGGGGCCTTCTCGGCGGCGGCGGTGATGGCGGGCTGGCTGGGCACGGTGCCGCTGGCGGCGCATCAGATCGCGATCTCGTGCGCGGCGTTGTCCTTTATGGTGCCGCTCGGGCTGTCGCTGGCGCTGTCGGTGCGGACCGGGCAGGCGGTGGGCGCGGGGCGCGGCGGTGCGGTGAGGCCGATGGCGCTGGGCGCGACGGTGCTGACTTGCGCGACGGCGGCGTTGTCGACGATGGGGTTCGTGCTCGCGGGCGAAACGGTGGCGGGGTGGTTCGTGAGGGATGACGCGGCGGTGGTGGCGCTGGCGGCGCGCGTGTTGGTGATCGCGGCGGTGTTCCAGTTGTTCGACGGCTTACAGGTGGTGTTTGCCGGGGCTTTGCGTGGATTGGCGGACGTGAAGGTGCCGCTGGCGGCGGCGTTCGTCGCGTATTGGATGGTGGCGCTGCCGGCCGGGTGGTGGTTCGGCGTGCACGGGGGCGGAGGGCTGGAGGCGATCTGGGTGGCGCTGGCGGGCGGGCTGGCGGCGGCGGCGCTGGCGCTGGGCTGGCGGCTGTGGTCGCTCACCCGGGTGGCGTGAGGGGAGGGGGGCGAGCGTGCGGGAAGCGGCGGCTGTCAGGGGACGAGCGCGGTGCGCACGAGGGCGGCGATGGGCTCGGGCAAATCCAGCGTCAGCGCGGCCTGTTGCGCGGCGAGGCTCATCTTACGCCAGGTTTTGCGCAGGATTTCGACGAATTTTTCCTCGGGGTAGTCGGCGTGCGAGGCGGCGAAACCGGCGATCTCGTTTTCCAGGAACACGAGGCAGGCGGCGTCTTCGAGCGCCTGGGTGCCGGGATTGGTTTTCAGGCCGGTTTTCGAGACCCAAATCGCGACTTGGTCGGCCTCGGCGGCGGGCACACCGGCGATGAGAAGGAGGGAGCGGGCGCGTTCGGCTTGCTGAACATACAGTTCGCGGCGCCACGCGAGGTAACCGATTTTGCCGTCGGCGTAGTTGTTGCGCGGCGATGTCCAGCGCTCGAGATGTTGACAGCGGGCGGCGAGACGAAGAAGCGGGGAAGCGTCGGGGACGAGGCACGCGACCCAGGCCTCGATGCGATCGGCGTAAACGAGTTCGGCGGGGCGGTCGTCGGGGGAGCGTTTCGGGTCGGCGGCGTGGGCGCCGTCGATGGCGGCGCGGGCACGGGCGCAGGCATGGTCATCGGCGACCTGGGTGGTCAGGGTGGCACTCATGGAAGGAAGGGAGCGGTTCAGGGCGCGGACTGGGATCACCCGGCGGGGGGCGGAACGAATGCTGGCGAGCAAGGCAGGGCAGGGCCGCTTGTAGCGGGCGAATGCAAGCGGGCGGGACGGAGAGAAATGGTTTCAGCCTTTCGCGCCGCGCAGGAGCACGAAGTGGGCGAGGTCGTGTTTCTCGAACTCGTCCCAGTAGTTGTCTTCGAGTTGTTTGAGGCGGGCATCGGCGTCTATGGGCGGCCCGTCTTTGCCGGTGGCGTGGCCGCGCGCTTGTTCGGCGGCGAGGTCGCGGTCGGCGAGGCGGGCGACAAGTTCATGCCAAAACGAATCGTTGGCGTAGTCGCCCTCGATTTTGCGCAAGCGCTCGTCTTCGGTGAGTTTTTCCGAGGGCATTAGCTGGCCGTTGCTGGCGACGGTTACGAGCTGGGCGCAGCCCAGGGGGGTGGCGAGGTCGAAGAGTTTTTGTTGGATTTCTTCGTAGCGGGCGAGGTGCGGGTTCTCCTCCTCGGGCGGGCGGGAGCCGGCGACCACGTGCGAACCCAGGTAGGCGAGTTCGAGCAGGCGAGCGTATTCCTTGGCGGTGAACATGACCTTCATAAGTGGGGTGAAATGCAGCCTAGGCGCGCGCTTGCGCAAGGCGGGAGTGCAGACCTCGGGTTTATCTCCGTGGCGGGCGAATGGTCTGAATCGACGCCGCGCGAAGGGCGGTGTGGAAAAAAGGAGCCTGATGAGAGAGGATTAGCGTTGTTCCTGCGATTCAGTGTGTATTGATGTTTTCACTCATTTCTGCCAATCGGTTACGGGCGTTGGATAGGAGGGAAATGAAGCGACTAAAATATATCCACAATTTTGCGATAATTGCCTAAGTAATACTAACCAAAGATGAAAGGATTTGTCTAAACGAGATACTTGCGCATGCAGTTTATCCCAAGTCCTGACAACTGACATGAAAACCCCCAATAATCCGCCTACGCCGCCCGTGGCTGTTCCCTCCAAGGTTGCAACTCCCGCTCCCGGCCCTTCGATGGTTCCGGCCAAGTCTGTTTCGGGGGGATTTGAGATTGTGGCCGGCTGCATCCTTGCCTTGGCCTTGGTCGGCGTGGCCTACGGTATGCACGAACAGGGAATGGCATCCGCCAGTCCTGACGCAGGTTATGTCGGCTTGATGGTAGCGCTGGTGAGCGGGGTGGTGTTTGTGGCATGTGGTTTGGTGCTTTGGCAGCGATCCCGTTCGGAGGCCGCGCGCGCCAAAACCGCGCTGGGGGCTTTGGAATCCAGCTACGCGCAGATCTCGTCCCAGCGCGCCTCCTTGGCCGTCGCCAAAACGGAAACGGATCGCATCATGGAGACCGTGCAGGAGGGGCTTTTCCTAGTGGACGACAAAGGGGTGATCGGCGAATATCATTCGCGCACCCTGCTCGCGATATTCCGGCAGGACGAATTGGCGGGTTATAGCTTTTTCAATCTTCTGCAACGGCTTCTATCGGAGAAGATGTTCAATACGACGAAAGATTATTTCGGTCTCCTTTTTGATCCTAACAAGAAGGAAAAGACCGTGCTAAAAGTAAATCCGCTGACCGAGATAGAGGTTAATTTCTCCAATCCTTCCGGTGGTTTTATCCATAGTTACCTCGGCTTCACATTTCGTCGTATCATGGACGGGGATCGCGTCTCGCGAGTGTTTGTGGCGGTTCGCGATATCACCAAACAAGTCGAACTGGAAAAGAAACTGCGCGAAGCGGAGAAGCACAAGGAGCGTCAGCTCGATATTCTCCTCGGCATAGTTCACGTGGCTCCGGCCGAGTTGGCAAGCTTCACCGAGCTTGTGGCCACCGAGCTCGAATCAATTAATAAGACCTTGCGCGCCGAGGATTTCGCCAAGATCGGCGGCACCAATGTCGAGACGCTGCGCGAACGCCTTAAGGTTGTTTTCCGGGCCGTCCACAATATCAAGGGCAACGCCGGTTTGCTAAAGTTGGTCTATTTCCAAAAAGCGGCCGACGCTTTCGAGACCAAGATCGCTGATCTGTTGGATCGGTCCCGTCTCACGGGCGACGATTTCCTTGCCATTGTCATCGCCGAGGCAGGTATGCGCGACGACCTCAGCGATTTGCAGGATTTGCGCGAAAAACTCGCCGGGCTGCGTTCCTTTTCGTCTGCGGGGGAAGTTGCCTCAATCAGCTCTCCCGTTACCGCTCTGTCCGCCAGTTTGCAGCAATTGGTGGAGGATGCCGCGCGGGATCTGGAAAAGGCGACCACGCTATCGATCGATGCGTTCGCGGTGCACTCGGTTTCGTTCGGTCGGGCCGACCTCGTGCGCGACGTACTTATCCAGCTCGCGAGAAACTCACTCGCTCACAGCATCGAATCCCCCGCTGATCGCGTCGCCGCAGGCAAGCCGGCGGTCGCCACGCTCAGCATCCGCGGCATACCCCCGGCTAACGATGGCTTGATCGGGCTTTCGTTCCGGGATGATGGCCGGGGTATCAATTTGGATGCCATTCGCACCCGCGCCTCATCCTCCGGGTTGTTGGCGATGGATGCGGTCGCCTCCGCCACGCCAGCAGACCTTGCCCGTTGTATCTTTGCTCCCGGTTTTTCCACCTCCGCGACCGCCGGAGCTCATTCCGGCCGTGGGATGGGCATGGATATCATCAAATCCAAAGTGGTGGACGAGGCCGGTGGTATTCTTGAACTGCACAGCACCCCGGGACAATTTTGCGAATTCCGCATTTATCTTCCCGCCAACGTTTCTGTTGCCGCATGAAACTACTGATTGTTGACGATTCCCTGATTATGCGCCGCGCCATCGAGCGCTGCCTTTCCGGTCACCGTTTCAAAGAGATTCGCGTCGCGGTGAACGGCCGCACCGCCGTGGAGGAGTTTAACCGATTCAAGCCTGATGTCGTCACCATGGATATCACCATGCCGGAGATGGACGGGCTCACCGCCGTGGAGCGCATCCTTCGTAATAATCCACGGGCCATTATTCTGATTGTCTCGGCGTTGGCGGACAAATCCACCGCCGTCGAGGCGATCAAGCGTGGAGCCTCGGGTTTTCTTCTAAAACCGATCACCATCGAGAGCATCCAGGAAGCGCTTGATGATATCCTTTCCGACTAGAGCCGTACCCACCCCGCCCCATGGAAGAATATATACTCAAGATTTTCGCGAAGAGCATCACACGGTACTTCGATGCGGTCGCGGACGGCGGCGCCATTTTGGGCACTCCTTATCTCGGCGGGGAAAGTGAATCCGCCGGCCTTGGTTTTTCCGCGGTGATCGGCATCAGCGGTTCTTACCGGGGAAATATCTATTACACCGCCTCGCGGGAAAAGCTTAATGCCCTGCTCCCCAGCCTGGGGGAAACGGTTCCCGATGATACTCTTTGCGCGGAGCTGGTGGGAGAGATTACCAATACTATTTCCGGCAACGCGCGCGAGCAGCTCGGGGGGGGCTTTATGATTTCCACTCCCTTCATATTGGAGGGCAGGCCCCTTTCGGTTCACACCTCCAAGAACACCGCGCTTTATGTTCTTCCCGTGACGTGGCGCCAGCATGCCTCCCGTGTTCTGATTTCTATTTACAAGGATCCGGACGCGACGCCCGCCACGACGTCCGCCTGAGTGGATCGGTCTCGCTTGCAGATTGCCCGCTTAAGTTTCGTTCAAACCCTGATTGTGGCTCTGTCGTATTTATGAAAAACAACTTTGATGAGAGGTATGTTCGCACGGAAGATTTCGCGTCGCTGGTAAAGGGTATGGAATTTGCTCCCCAAGTGTGGGCGGTATTTGCCCAGCTCGAACAACCTCGCTCGGTCAATGAGATCGCCTCCGCGTTGAAACAACCCGTGTCGGAAGTGGATGGCGGAGTTCGCCGTTTACTGGACGGCAAGTTGATTCGCAAGGAGGCGGTTGGCTGGACCGATTTCGCCGCGACGTCTGGGTCCACGCCGCCCCTGCCGGCCGTCGCATCCAACGCCTCGGCCAAAAAACCGGTCTCCGCCCCCGCTGCCCCGGCCAAGCCCACGGCGGGTGCGCCCGCAGCCAAATCTGGTCCCGCGACTAAGGCCCCGACGTCTAGCCCGGCGGCGGTGGCGCCGTCGAGCGTTCCTGTCGTTGTGTCCCCGGTTTCGGCGGCGACGTATACTCCGATTACGGCAGCGGCGGAGACGGGGACTCCGGTGGTTTTCTTGCGTCTTGCTTCCACGCGTTTGTCCAAAGCGCCGCAGGCTCCCGTAGTCGCGTTGCGGGTGAGCCGCACGCCTCCGCCCGAGGCGGTGACCGATAGCGCCTCCGGCTGGCGGTTGAGGCCCATTTTGGACGCGATCGCGGCTCGCGCCGGCGGCGGCGTGCCGGGCCAACTCCTGGTTTATAAAGTCTTTTTGCAGCTTCCCCCCGATTTGCTAAAGGCGGCGGGTATCCACTCGATTAGTGCGGTGAGCGACAACTTTGTCGTCACGCAGCCGGCTTTGCAAAAGGCCATCGTGGACGCGGCGCGGAAACATGCCGAGATCGACGTCACTCCCCCGCTGGCCGCCTGAACCAGTCGCCGTTTTCCGTCGTGAACATCCTCTTATTGACCAGCGGCAAGGGTGGGCAACTCACGGCC
>JBBRHC010000109.1:0-10382 GCA_038223295.1 Opitutales bacterium | reverse complement strand
GGAGCCGATGAGATGGCGCAAGAAGTTGGATCAGATGGTCGTTCGTGAATCCCGAGGTGCACTGAATAGTGCATTGAGCGGGTGAACAAACGAGCAGATGACCAGCAGATTGCGTTAGATCGCGGCGATCCACTTCGGATTTCGGGTTAAACTGACCTTTGCAAAGCCCTCGCCCACCAAGGCGCGCCCGAAACGCTACACGTTCGCCATGTCCGCCGCGATTTTTTCGCCGAGCCGCATCACCCCACCACCCGGGTTTGGCGTCCAAACTGCTTTCCCGTTCCCATGCTTGCCACCGCCCCCGCGCGTCTTTTCGCCGCCCTCGCCCTGCTCCTCTCCCTCTCCGCCTGCTCCAAAACCGAGCCCTCCGCCACGCCCGCCGCGTCCGGCGAAAAAGCGCTCACCAAGGTCACCCTCCAATCCGATTGGTACGCCCAGGCCGAGCACGGCGGCTACTACCAGGCCGTGGCCAAGGGCTTTGACCGCGAGGCCGGCATCGAGCTCGCGATCAACCAAGGCGGCCCCGGCTCCTTCGGACCGCAAAAAGTCGCCGCCGGCCAGGTGGCGTTTTCCATGGGCCGCAGCGACGACCTCATCCTCGCGGTGCAGCAGGGCCTTCCCCTCGTCATCATCGCCGCCCTGATGCAACACGATCCCCAGGCGCTGCTTCTGCATGAGGAAAATCCCGCCAACAGTTTCGCCGACCTCGACGGCAAGAGCATCATGTCCGTGCCCGGCGCGGCGTGGGTCGAGTATGTGCAGCGCAAATACAAAATTAAGCTCAACCTCATCCCGCTGAATTACGGCCTCGCCCAGTTCATGACCGACAAAAACTTTATCCAACAGTGCTTCATCACCAACGAGCCCTACTTCGTGATCAAAAACGGGGCCAAGCCAAAGACCTTCCTCATCTCCGGCAGCGGCTACGACCCCTACCGCGTCATCTTCACCAGCCGCAAATTCTTGCGCGAGAATCCCGCCGCCGTGCGCGCCTTCGTCACCGCCGCCAACCGCGGCTGGGCCGATTTTCTCACCGGCGACGCCACCCCCGGCATGGCTCTCATCACCAAGGATAACGACAAAATGGACGGCGACTTCATGCGCTACTCCATCGACGCCATGAACAAGTACAAACTCGTCACCGGCGACGCCACCCAAGGCGAGCGCATCGGCCTGATCAAACGCGAGCGCATCGAAAACATGGTCTCCACGCTCGTCGCCACCGGCATGCTGCCCGCGCCCATCCCGGCCGACCAAATCGCCGCCTTCGATATGGCCGCCACCCCGTAGCCGTCGCGTCGGCGCGTCCATTTTCGCCCACCGACCCACCGCCGCACCTCCACCGCGCACACCGGCGACCGCGGCCCGCGGCGGCGTCTGGTGTATTCGCAACCACGCTGGAACGCCGCGCCTCCCGCGCCCGGGGTGGCACCGCCGCTGCTCGCGCCGCCGGCGTGAAACCTTTTCTCGTCCTGCTTCTCGCCCCCGCCCTCTTGCTGCTTTCGCCCGCCGCCACCGCCGCGCCCACGCGTCTCGTCATGCAGCTGGATCTGCCGGTGAAAAACGTGCAATTCGCCGGCCTGCTCGTCGCCGAGCGCGAAGGCTACTACCGCGCCGCCGACCTCGACGTCGAAATCCGCGCCCTGGGCAAGGAAAGCGGAGCCTACGACGACATCGCCTCCCTCGTCGCCGCCTCCGACCACACCATCGGCTCCATCGAGAGCGGGCTTTTCCTTGCGGGCCGCGCGCAAGGCCTGCCCATCGTCGCCCTGGGCGCCATGTTTCAGCAGACGCCTCTCGGCCTGATGAGTTTTCGCGCCACCGGCATCCAAGGCCCCGCCGATCTTGTCGGCAAAAAAATCGCCGTCCACGGCGATGGACACGAAGCCCTCGACGCCGTGCTCCAGCGCGCCGGGCTCAACCGCACGCAACTCACCGTCACCGAGGCCGCCTACGGCAACACCCCGCTGCTCGACCGCACCTACGACGCCAAGCAGGGCTACCTCGTGGACGAGCTCATCCAGATGCAGGTCGAAGGTCACGACATGGTCGCCCTGCCCTTTGGCGCGCACGGCTACGCCGCGTATTCGCAGGTGTATTTCGTGTCCGAAGCCACCCTCGCGAAGCACCGCGCCGCGCTGGTGAAATTCCTCGCCGCCAGCAACCGCGGCTGGCGCGCCGCCATCGCCGACGTGCCCGGCAGCGCGAAGTTCGTGGTGGAGCGACACGCGCCCACCCTCGGCCTCGAATACCAGACGCGTTCGCTCGCCGCCATCGTGCCTCTGCTCACCAGTGAGAGCCCGCTAATGGGTGTGAGCACACCCGAGACCTGGCTTAAAAACGCCGGCGCCTTCCTCTCCAGCCGCCCCGACGCCAAACTCGGCGAGATGGTGAAATGGGTCGATTTCACCCCCGCCGCCGAAGCCGCCGCCCTCAGCCCATAGCCGAGTGCGTGGAGCCTCCACGCTCCTCCTTACCCCCGCCGGCATCCCGGACTCGTCACCCGCCTCCAGCCCGCCTCGCCCCACCCTCACTTCGCCAGCAGCTTCTCCACCTCCGCCATGCCCGCGATTTCGATGCCGGCGGCGCGCATCTTGGCAAAATCCTGCGGCACCAGCGCGCGGCCCGGCGTCACGCCATCCATGTCGATCAGGTCGGCGCAGGCCAGGTAACGCTCCTTCGCCTTGGCCAGATCGCCGGCAAACAGCGCCGCGTGCGCCAGATTTATCCTGTGGATGCCATAACCCGGCTCGCGCTTGCGCCCCGCCGCCGCCTCGGCCTCGTCCGCATCACGCAGATACAGAAAAATCTCCGCCCGATACGCATGGATTCCCGCATACCCGGGCGCGACCGCATACACCCGCTCGAACGCCGCGCTCGACGCGCCAAAGGCCTGCGCGTTGAACAAATTCACCCCCCGCTCGACCAGGTAGTCGGGCTCGTCCGGCGCGAGCGCGAGCGCGCGATCATTCGCCGCCAGCCCGCCCGGCAGGTCGCCCATCAGTCGCAGGGTCTTGCCCGCCCCGTGCCACGCCAGCGCCTGGCCCGGCTGCGCGCCCAGCACGGCGGTGAAATCCGCCAGCGAGCCCGCGTAGTCCTTCAGTCGCGCGCGGGCAAAGCCTCGCGCCAGCCGCGCCTCCGCATCGTTTGGCGTAGTCGCCAGCGCGACCGATGCCAGCCGTGCCGCATCCGCCCAGCGCCGGGCCTTGAGCGCGGCGGCGGCGCTATCCGCCGGGGCCGGCGCGGTGCCGGTGAGTGCCAGGATAAGGAGCAGGGCGGCGGAGCGAGTCATGTCTCCCCCCCGAAGCCCAAACCATGCGCGCGGCATGGTGCTTTTCGGCTAAAGGTGGCACCCCCGCGCGCACTCCGCCCGCTGCCACCTCCGTTGCTCACCTGCCTCACCGCCCGCCATCCCGAGCCTCTCCCCTTTTCATGAAACCATCCGCCCTCGCCTCCTCCTTCTCCTCCTCGCCGGCCTGGCCTTCGCGCCCCTCGCCCGCGCCGCCACCATCACCGAGGACGCCCTTGCCTTAGTCATCGAGAAACACCCGCTCAACCAACAAGGCCCCCAGGTCATCGACCTCAAGGTCCGCCTCGATTACAAACTCGACATCGGCCGCAAAGAATACACCGACTTCGAGGAAGTCTACCGCCGGCTCGTCGCGTGGATGAAAGACTACCCCGACAAAACCGCCTACTGGGAACCGTTCAACCGCGACCTCGCCCAAAAAATCCTCGAAGCCTACCCGGCGGTCGTGAGCGCGCGCCTGGAGCTGCTCGTGCATCCCACCTTCGGCATCCAGCATTCGCACTCCAGCATCGTCACCGCCAAACGCTGAGCGCCGCCCGCACTCCTGCCCCCGTCCCGCCACCCGCAACTCCGCCCGCGCCTTACCCTCCGCCGGCGAACCGCAACCACCCCGCCGCCGGCGCCGCACCGCCCGCCCCGAGCAAGGCCACGCTCTCCGCCATCACCGTCCACTCCGCCGAGCCTAGCCTCGACTCGTGCGGTTAAGCACGCGCCCCGCGCCCGGAAAACGCCTTCGACCGCAACACACCTCGAGATGCTGCGCCGCATCTCTTCCACCACGAAACCCCGAAGTCTCTGCGTCTCCTTCACCGCCTGGATCTCAGCGAGGTTTGGTTCAAAAACGGGCGCCGCAGCAGGACGCCTCCCGTAGCTCGCCACATCCCCGACGGCGCCCTGTTTCGACGCACCCGTATCTTCCACAGAGATTGGCCACAAGAGGCGCAAAAGACACAAAACAGTGCCGAGGCATTTGTGCTTTTCGTACCTTTTGTGGCTATTTTTTCCGACCGTTTTCCTCCTTTGTCATCCGACCAACAAAGCAGATTCGGCCGCGTGATCATTCGCCGGGAACGCAGGCGAAACGCGCTCAGAGTTTCAAAAGTCGCGCGGCGTTGCCCCCGAGCACCAGCGCGAGCTCGGCCGGCGTGAGCTGGCCGCCCACGCGCGCGTCGTCGAGGTCGCGCTGAAAAGTCACATCCTTTTTGATCCGCGGGTGGGTGAAGAGCGGGTAGTCCGTGCCCCACAGGATGCGTTCCGCGCCGACGAGGTCGGCAACGCGACGATACACGCTCGGATCGTAGAGCAGGGGCGAGGCGGCGGTGTCGTAGTAGACGTTTTTAAACAGCGGCTTCAGACGCGGATTCAGCTCGTAGAACGGGATGCCGCCGCCCCAGTGCGCTAGGATGAAGGTCGTGGCCTGGTGGGCCTTGATCATCTCGATGTAGGGCTTGAGCGGCGTGGCCTTGGCGCAGGCGCCGGGCGTGACGGCGAGCGGGTCCGTGACGTGAAGGTTGACCGGCACGCCGCGCGCGGCGGCGAGGGCGAAGACGCGGCCCCAGTCGTCGTCGTTGAGGTCGCCGCCCTGGGCCTGGGGGAGGAGTTCGCCCACGCCGCACAGGCCGGCGTCGAGCGCGCGCTCCAGCGCCTCCAGGGCGGGCGCGCCGGCGGAGGGGTTGACGCAGGCGAAGCCTTGGATGCGATCGGGAAACGCGCGATGCCAGTCGATGAACCAGGAGTTCTGGAGCTCGCAGGTGTCCTGGTTTTGCCAATACCAGCCGAGCATGACGACTTGATCGACCCCGGCGGCATCCATGTCGCGCAGGAGCTGGTCGGTGGTCGCCCAGCCTTGGAGCGTGGCCTGGTGCGGCGGGGCAACGCAGTGGGTCCACCAGGGCTCGCGGCGCGCGGTGCCCCAGCGCACCGGATCGGCAAAAACGTCGGGCGGGTAGGCGTGGATGTGGGTGTCGATGATGGGCATGGGATAAAAGGGAAGATCGCGGCGCGGGGGCGAAAACGTGAGTAGAATCGTTTCGCCAACCAGGGCGCGAAAAAGCCCGGCCGGCGCGGGCCGGGCGGGCTGGCTGATGAGGCGGAACCGATGCGATTCCGCTACTCGGAAGGGGCGGACGCGTGGGCTTAGAACTTATACTTGAAGCTCAACTGGGCGCTGATGCCTTCGCTCGGCTGGATGATCGAGTTCGCGGCAAAAGTATCGAAGGGCGAGAAAAACAGTTCGTCGGTGAGGTTGCGGCCGGCGAGCGTGACCTCCCAAGTGGGCTGCACGTAAAAGATCGAGGCGTTTAGAGTGACGTAGGCGGGCAGCTTGAGCGTTTTATCGGGATTGGCATACACGGAATCGACGAAATTGGGGCCGCCACTCACGCCGAAGCCGTTGTCAAACTGGTAACGGGCGAAGACGCTGCCGGACCACTCGGGGATGCCGGAGCGGGGGCCGCCCGGGTTGGGTCGTCCGCCGAAGTCTGCGGCGAAGATGCCGGCAAAGTTCACGATATCAGCCTCCGAGAGCGGGACAAAACCGCCGGGGATCGTGCGGCTGCGAAAGAATTGTTCCTGCCAGGTGAGGTTCGCGGTGATGCTAAAGTTTTTATTTGGTTCGTAGGCGGACTCAAATTCGACGCCTCGTCCGCGCTGCGGGAAGGCGACTCCTCCGCGGGTGTCGAAATTGACGAGTTCTTGGTAGAAGTAGCCGACGCCGGCGAAGAGTTTGTTATCGAGGAGCGAGGCTTTGAGGCCGACTTCGCCGAGGCTGCTTTCCTGGAAGTTGTTGAGGCCGGAGTCGACGCCGCCGGAGACATAGAAGCCTTGGAAGGAGGTGCCTCTTTGCAGCGTGCCGTAGGCGGTGAGGGTCTGGTTGATCTTGTAGATCGGGCTGACGCTGAGGTTGTAGTATTCTTTGTCGTCGCCATCGCGGGGGCCGGAGTTGAAGTCGGCGGCAAGGCCGAAGGGGACGGAGCGGTTCCAGCGGGCGTAGTCGACACGGCCGGAGAGGATAACGCTAAAGTCGTCGGTGAACTTCATCTCGGGGGTGAGGAAGATACCGGTGGTGACGAGTTTGCTTTCGTGACTGCCGAAAGGATCCCAGTGGGTGCGGCCGTTTTGGTCGCGTTGGCCGCCGGAGAGGAGGCGGGTGTTTTGCGTGACGGGTTGGGAGATGTCGCGGCGGTTGAAGGGCTCGACGGTGAACTCAGTCAAGGCGAGGGCATCCTCGTAGCGGACAGAGGCGCCGTAGGCGACGTTAAGACCGGAGAGTACATCGAAGCTCTGCTCGAAGAGGAGCTTGTTCTCGAGGGTGGTGTTCTCGCCGAACTCACCGTAACCATAGGACGAGACTTTCTCTCGGCTGTAGCCGTCGAGGAAGAATTTGTTGGTGAATTTGAAGTCGGGGCTCGGGGTGACGATGGTATCGAAGAAGAAGAGGTAGGTGTCGGCGTCGGCGAAATCGGCCGCATCGGTGAGCACCGTTTTGGGGTTGAGTCTTACCGTGGTGGGGTTGGCGGCGTTGTTTTGGATCGCGCCGAGGAACCGGTAGTCGGCGAGGGTGGCGGGGCCGAAGTTGGCGAGGTTAAAGCCGCTGGAGGCGAAGCCGCTTTGGGCCAGGAAGGAGCCATCGAAGGAGCCTCGGGTGCCACCGAAGGGGGTGGCGGTCTCGAGGGCGGCGCGGTTGACGAAGCCGGGACTGGTGTTGGTGAAGGTGCCTCCGGTGCCGCTGGGCAGGGTCACGGACGCGCCGGTGAGGTCGTTGACCGGGTTGCCGGTGATGTAGCGTTGGTTGTCGATCAGGTCTTGGGTGACGCGATTCCAACCCGGATTTTCCTTGGAGCGGTGGGAGTAGAACTCGCCGCCGGTGAAGATCTTCACGGTGTCGGTGAGCTGCATCTTGCCGGAGGCGTAGACGGAGGTGTAGTCATTGAAGATGCCGTTGTAGTAGGAGTCGGAGTCCTGGCGGGAGATAGAGACGCGGTAGGCGGCGGGCTTGGAACCGATGAGGAGGGGGCCGCCGACGTCGACTTGGGCGCGGAGTTCGCCGTTGGTGCCGGCGGAGACATCGACGGAGCCGCGGAATTTATCGTAATAAGGGGACTTCGGGATGAAGTTCACGAAGCCGCCGGGGCTGGCTGCGCTGTAGGTGCCGGGGGCGGGGCCGCGGACGTAGTCGATGGACTCGAGGGAACCGAAGGAGGTGGGGTAGCCGTTGCGGTTCCAAACGCGCTGCATGCCGTTGAAGTAGATGCTGGTGAAGAGGCCGCGGGTGGTGGGGATGCCGGGGACGCCATAGTAGTTGACGACGGAGGCTCCGGGGACGAGGGCGGCGAGATCGTAGACGTCGTCGAGGCCGCGTTGGGCGATGAGGGCGGGGGAGATGACGGTGACGCCGCGGGGCGTATCAAGGAGGCTGCGCTCAAAACCATAGAGCGAGTCCACCGGGCGAGAGGTGGGAAGCAGGGTCTGCGAACTCTCGATCGGGCTCTCGTTCGCCACGAATTTTTCGAGCGTGATCACCTCGTCACCCGCCGGGACGGTGACAGTGGCGGGCGGGGCCTCCTGGGCGGCGAGCGGTTGCAGGGTCAGGGCAAGGGCAGCAAGACGCCCGAGGGGAGCGGCGAAGGTTCGGTAGGGATTTTTCATGTGGATTGTTGGATTGTGCTATCGCGTCATCCTACGCACCGGGTGTGCCAAGGTTCCCGGAGAGGGTGGGTAGTTCCGAACGAACTACAAGCGTGCCAGCAGCGCGGTTGCCCAGGGGAAAAGCGTGCGTGAGGGCCGGGAAAGGCGACGAGGAGAGCGGTGCGGTGGCCGGGGTGGAGATTTTGCCCGCCTCCTGCCGTTTTATAAGCACTCACTATTGCGCGACGGTGAGTTTTAGAAAGGCGACAAGCGCGTCCAGATGCGCATCCGTGTAGTGCGCGTGAGGCTCCATTTTGGCCAAGGGGTTCAGCTTCTTCGGATCGCGCACGTAGTCCTTGAAGTAGGGCGTGTTGTAAACGGCGTGAGTGGCTACGATTTGGAGGGGGCGCGCGGCCTTGGTGCCACCGAGATTCTCATGGGGCTGGTTATGGCAGCTAAAACATGAGTTGACCCAGATCTCGCGGCCTTGCACGGCAAGCGGCGACGGCTCCTTCAGCGCGCCGGAATAGAGCGTAGCGAAGCGTTCGGAGTAACGGGCGAACTCGATTGTATGCACGCCCCAAGGGCGCTTGTGGGCGGCGTCGAGGAGTTTGCTCGCGCCGGGGGCGAGCGAGTCGGTGATGCTGATGACAAAGGGGCCGGGATTAAAGGTGAGGCCCTCGGGCGGCCACTGCTCGGGGCCTCGACCGTTGATCTCCATCACGAGGAAAGGTTTATAGGTGGATATAAACTCGCTGGTGTAGATCGAGGCGTAGCCGTCGTTGCACGTCGCGATCAGGGCGTCGGCGTCGGCCGCGCGCGGCAGGCGGGTGAGCAGATCGTCCAGCATCACCACCGTGACCTCTTGCTCGCCCGGCACGAACTCGCCGGTGAGCTTGAGTTTGCGCGTGGGCAGCGCCTGCAAATCCCCGCGTCGCAGGTAGCGCATCTCGCCCGCCGGCACGCCCTCCAGCCGCCCCGTCAACGCGAGATCGTAGGCGGAGGCCCGGTCCGGGTGTAGCTCGAGCGCCGCCGCCGGGAGGGCGAGGTGGGCAAGCAGACCGAGGACGAGGATGGAGGAACGTGGTTTTTTTTTCATGAGCCGATATCCTAAAGAGCGATTCGACGCGGGGGAAAAAAATCCGCCGAAGCAACCCGCGCAGGGTCTCCGACTTTGGCAACACCTGTGCCTCGCCCCCGTGTGTAGCAAGCGGGATGCCGTCGCCGCCCCGCCCATCCGACAGATCGCGCGCCAGTCTGGTGTTTTTAACGTCTTGGTCGGTCGCGGCCATCTCGGCCGTCACACGAACCGCGAGGGCGGGCCAGGGGCGGTGAAGTGGCCAACAACTAGCGCAACTTCAACGGCGCTTGGTTTGTTGCTCCGGGGAGCGCACGCGTCTCGCGTGCGGGAGACGGCGTCCCGCCGTCTCCCCCTGAGCGCTGGGCGAGACGCCCAACGCGGCACCCGAGACGAGTGCGCTCCCCGGACCGCGACCGGATGTCCATTTGGTTGATTATTTTTCGGACGCCACACTAACCTTTGCGGGGAAACCAGGGCACGAAGGCCGAGACGCGGCGTTGGTAGGCGCGGTAGGCATCGCCTTTGGTGCGCACGGCTTGCGCTTCGGTCATCGGGATGCCGGTGACGAAAAGCAGCAGGTATAGGATCGCGCCCGGCGCGACGAGGCCGAGCCAGCCCCAGGCGGCGGGGAGGGCGAAGAGCGCGAAACTGACCCACGTCAGCCACACGAAAAAATAGTTGGGATGCCGGCTGAGCGACCAGAGGCCGACGTCGCACACGCGGCCCTTGTTGGCCGGGTTTTTCTTAAACGCGGCGAGCTGCGCGTCGGCGACGGTCTCGCCGGCCAGGGCGGCGACGAAAAGCGCCAGCGCGGCATAGTCGAGGGCGGTGAAGGCGGGCTCGGCGCGACCGAGGGCGAGCAGAAACGGGGTGGCCAGGATGACGACCGAGACGGCCTGGAGCTGGTAAAACTTAAACATCTCGCGCGCGAAGTTTTTCGCCCAGCGGGCGCGCATCTCCTTGTAGCGACCGTCTTCCTCGGGATGGTGGCTCATCACGCGCCGGTAGAGGTAGGTGCCGAGGCGCAGGCTCCAGGCGGTGACGAGGCCGGCGACCAGCCAGCGGCGCGGGGCCCATCCGGCGGCGAGCGCGGCGTAGAGCAGCGCGACGAGGCCGAAGGCGTAGCTCCAGACGATGTCAACGATGCCGTAGTTATCGAGGCGGCGGGCGACGCGGAAAAACGCAGCGAAGACGAGGCAGCAGACGACGAGGGCGAGGGCGACGAGCAGCCACGGGTTCATGCGGAAGAGGCAAATCAAGAAGCGGGCGGCGTCGAAGCGGGCGTCGCTTTTTCCGGGGGAAGCAGATGGGCGAGACGGCGGAGCGCGGCGTGCGCGGGGTAGTAGGCGAGCACGAACACGAGCG
>JBBRHC010000108.1:0-10387 GCA_038223295.1 Opitutales bacterium | reverse complement strand
GCTTGCGGAAGTTGTTGTGTTTAGCCACGATGTCGAAGGCGGCGTCGGTGAAGAGTTTCGCGTGGGGGGTTGCCAGGCCGAGGGTGGTGCCGGCGGGGTCGTAGGGGGTGTTGAAGCGGGCGGCGTCGTCGAGTTTCCAGAGGTAGGGCTCGGCGCAGGTGGTGTCCTTCACGTAGTCGCTGCCGGCGATGTCGTGCCAGCCGCGGGAGCGGGCGACGGCGTCGGCGTCGGAGAGGGGCAGGGTGGAGAGGCAGCACTTCATGGCGCCGTCCACGCGGAGATTTTTGGTGAGGGCGCGGGTATCCACTTCGCTGATACCGGGGATGCCGTGCTTTTTCAGGTAGTCGTGGAGGGAGGAGGTGGCGCGCCAGTTGGAGACGACGGGGGAGAGTTCGCGGACGACGAGGCCGGAGGCGCGGGGGACGGAGGCCTCGGTGTCCTCGTCGTTGACCCCGTAGTTGCCGATCATGGGGGCGGTGAGGGTGACGATCTGGCCGAAGTAGGAGGGGTCGGTGACGATCTCCTGGTATCCGGTCATGGAGGTGTTGAAGACGCATTCGCCGGCGATGGTGGCGTCGGCGCCAAAGGCGCGGCCGTGGTAGACGGAACCGTCTTCGAGGGCGAGGAGGGCGGGCTTCGCGGTGGGCATGGTGGCGGGAAGAAAGGGGAGGGCGGCGGGGCCTGCCAAGGGTTTTGTTGGGGCGCGCGGAAGGTCGGGCGCGACCGGTAGCGAGGTCTGGCGCGGGCCGCGGATAACGGGGTGTATTCCGACTGTTCGGAGGTGGGGTTGGAGGTGAGGCCGGGGGAGCCCGATGGATATTGAAACGGGTCGGGCGGCAGGCCGAGCGATTTTGAACTTACGTTCAATCCTAAGAAGGCGTCGGATGCGCGGATGCAACCGGACGCACTTCTCGGGCCTGAACGGGGAGACGGGCGTTCCCCGGGTTTACCAGATGTCTAGGACGGCGCTTTTAACGCTGGCGGCGAAGGGCTCGGCGAGCTGCGGGACGAGTTGATACTCGGCTTGGGTCTGCTGCACGGGCGCCAGGGAGGGGCCGCCGTCGTCGGTGAAAATCTGGCGCTCGACGCGGATGGCGCGGTCGGCGAACCAGGTTTTTTGCCCGGAGGGATCGCGGAGGGTGGCGGTGGCTTCGAGCGTAAGGCCCATTTTGCGGGCGAGGCCGGTGTCGCTGGGCAAGGCGGTGAGAAACTCGCGTTTCAAGCCGCCGAGGCTGACGGTGAGCACGGCATCGGCCTCTTCGCGGGAATTCACCACGCGGAGGCGGCCGTCGCGGAGGAAGGTTTCGCGAATCTGGGTCGTGAGGATCGCGGTGGCCTGGGGCAGGGCGGCGTTGGTCTCGACCGGGGCGACGAAGATGGTCTCGAAGTCGCGGGTGACGCCGGTGCCGAGCCGGTAGTGGGAGCATGCGCTAGTGAGGAGCAGGGCGAGGGCGGCGACCAGGGCGAGGGGGGAGAGGCGGGGCATGACGGGCGAAGGGCGGAAATTGAACCCACGTTCAATCCTACGGCGGAGAAGACCTGGGCGGAGCGAGTGGCGGGGCGGGGTGGAGACGGGGGCCGGGTTCGAGGGCCTAGAAGACCCAGAAGCGCTTGGAGCGGGGGCCGCCGCGCGGGCCGTCCGTGACATCCGCGAGGCGGGCTTCGCGTTTTTCGATGTCGGCGAGCAGGCGGCGGGCGCGTTCGGCGGTGGGGGAGTCGGGGAACAGAGTGATGGCCTCGTTATAAAACACTTTCGCGGCGGTGTAGTTGGACCGCTTCAGGTAGTAGAAGTCGCCCATGGTCATTTTGCTCTCGGCGAGCATGGCACGGGAGGTGTTGAACCCATCGGTGGCGACGGAGGCGTCGGCGTCGCCAGGGTAGAGGATGAGGTAGTCTTGGAAGTAGGTGAGCGCGAGCTGGGTGGATGCCTGGTCGTAGGGCGGGCCCTGGGTGATGGAGGCCTGGGCGGCGGCGAGTTTCAGGTAGGCGTCGGGGGTGAGGAAACTTTCCGGGTAATTGTTGATCATGCGGTCGAGGGCGTCGATGGCGGCGTCACGATCGCCGGCGTCGGAGTAGCCCTTGGCGGCGTTCATCAAGGAGATGGGGGCGTATTCGCTGTAGGGGGCGTTGAACACGACGCGCTCGTGGTATTCCAAGCCCTTGTCCTTTTGTTTGAAGCCGGGGATCACGCCCCAGTAGAGGGGGCGGGCGCCTTTCACGAGCTTGTCGGCGATGCGGTATTGCGCGCCCAGAACGTCGGTGAAGCCGGGGTAGGCGGGGTGCTCCGCGATGATGCGCTGGAGGTTGTGGAAGGCTTTGGTGAACTGGCGGCGTTGCTCGTAGATGCGGGCTGAGCGATAGAGCGCCTCGGCGGCGAAAATGGAGGAGGGGTACTTTTTGACGACGCGCTTGTAGCCCTTGAGCGCGGAGCCTTCCTTGCCGGCGTCCTCGGAGCGGCGGGCGCCGTCCATGATGGTCTTGGCGTTCTTGCCCTCGGGGGTGTTGACGAAGGGGGCGAGGACGCCGCCCTCGACGCGCCAGCCGCTTTGCGCGTCCCAGACGAGATCGGCCTTCAGCGCGGAAAGCCCGAGAGCCCAGGCCAGAAAAAGCGTAATGAGAAATCCGATACGACGGGGCGCGGGAAACATGTTGATGACTACCAGCGAACCAGCGCACCCCCGTAGGTCAAGCCCGCCCCGAAGGCGACGAGGAGAACGAGGTCGCCGCGACGGATGCGACCGGCGCGGCGGGCCTCGTCGAGGGCGAGCGGGATGGAGGCGGCGGAGGTGTTGCCGTAGCGCTCCACGTTGACGAAGAAACGCTCGGGCGGCAGCTCCAGGTATTCGGAGATGGCGTGGATGATGCGCAGGTTGGCCTGGTGGGGGACGACGAGGTGGACGTCGGCGGCGGAGAAGCCGTTGGCCGAGAGGAGATCGCGGGCGACCTCGTCCATGGCGCGCACGGCGAGTTTAAACACCTCGCGGCCCCTCATGGCGATACAGCGGCGGGCGTCGGGGGTGGCGGGCGAGCTGCCGCCGCCGGGGATGCTCAGCAGGTCTTTGGTGCCGGGCATGGCGCCGAGTTTGGCGGCGATGAGGCCGGAGCCGACGGGGGCGGGACCGAGCACGATGGCCCCGGCGCCGTCTCCGAAAAGCACGCAGGTGGTGCGGTCGGTCCAGTCGGTGACGGAGGAGAGTTTCTCGGCTCCGATCACGAGGGCGTGGCGGTAGCGGCCGCTGGCGAGGAGGGCCCAGGCGGTGTCGAGGGCGTAGACGAAGCCGGTGCAGGCGGCGTTGAGGTCGAAGCAGGCGGTGGCGGACCGCAGACACAGCTCCGTCTGCACGAGGCAGGCGGTGGCGGGCATGGGCAGATCGGGGGTGCAGGTGGCGACGATCAGCAGGTCGATGTCGGAGGGGGACAACCCGGCGTCGGCGAGGGCGGCGCGAGCGGCGGCGACCGCCATGCTGGTGGTGGTGTCGGCCGGGCCCGCGATACGGCGTTCGCGAATGCCGGTGCGGGTGTGGATCCACTCGTCGGAGGTGGCGACGAGCCGGGAGAGTTCGTCGTTGGTGACGATCCGGGCGGGGGCGTGGGAGCCGGTGCCAAGGATGGTGAAGGCGGGGGCGGACGGCGAGGGCACGGAATCAGGAAGCGGGCGAGGACGCCTCGGGGGCGGCGGCGGAGGTTTCTACACGCTCGATCAAATCGTTGAGCTGGAGGGCGTCGCGCGACACGAGGCTCAGGAAATCGGCGCGCACGAGTTTATCGGCGGCCAGGATGGCGGCGTGGAGGGCGTGGCGGTTGCTGGAGCCGTGGGCCTTCAGGACGTTGCCGCGCAGGCCGAGGAGCGGGGCGCCGCCGTAGACGTCGGGATTCATGCGGGCCTTGACGGCCTTGAAGGCGCCGCGCGAGAGGGCGGCGCCGGCGAGGCGGAGCGGGTTGGCCTTGAGCTCCTGCTCGAGCGTGCCCTTGAAAAACTTTGCGAGCGATTCCCAGCTCTTCAGGAGCAGATTGCCGACAAAGCCGTCGCAAACGGCGACGTCGCAGTGGTCGGTGAAAACCTGGAAACCCTCGGTGGGGCCGACGTAGTGGAGGACGGCGCCGGACTGCTTGAGGATGGCGTGGGTGGCCTTGGTGAGGGCGTTGCCCTTGCCCTCCTCGGTGCCGACGGTGAGCAGGCCGACGCGCGGGCGCCCGACGCCGAGGATCACGCGGGCGTAGTGGCTGCCGAGGAGGGCGTTGTGAACGAGGTGGCGCGGCTCGGCCTCGGGGTTGGCCCCGGCGTCGATGAGGATAAAACAGCCGTTTGCGCGCGGGATGATGGCGGCGAGGGCGGGGCGGTCGATGCCTTCGAGGGTGCGGAGGCGCAAAGTGCCGCCCGCCATGAGCGCTCCGGTGTTGCCGCAGGAGAGGACGGCGCCGGCCTCGCCGTTTTTGATCAACTCAATGGCTCGGGCCATCGAGGAGTCTTTTTTACGGCGCAGGGCCTGAACCGGTTTATCCTCCATGGTGATGACCTCGGAGGCGGGCAGCAGGCGGATGCGCGGATGCGAAACGAGCGCGTGCTGTTTAAGCAGGGGTTCGAGAAGGGCGGGCTGGCCAACCAGCGTGATGTCGTTGGCCAGAGCGGAATTGGCGAGGGCCAGTTTGGCGGCGGCGACTACTTCGGCGGGGCCGAGGTCGCCACCCATCGCATCGAGGGCGATGCGTCCGATGGAACCGTTGGGAGTCCCCATCGGATGACGATGTCAAGGGCTCGGCACCCAAGGCGCCGAGCCTGGATTAGATGGAGACGTCGAGGACTTGGCGACCGCGGTACATACCGTTGACCGGGTTTACGCGATGGGGGCGGAAGGTGGAGCCGTCGGTCGGATCCTTGGCGAACTCGGGGGCCTGGAAGGCGTTGGCGGCGCGACGGTTGGCGCTGCGGCGTTTGGATTGTTTGCGTTTCGGATTGGCCATGGTGGAGGAGAGTTGAGGGTGCGTGCGCGGCTCTCGCCGGGCGGGTTGTCAGGTGGGAAAAGTTGATTGGAATGAGCTTCGCGCGGGGCGCGGTCAAGCGCGATGTCGGAACTTATTCACCGGCGGGTTTCATGTAGAAGAACGCCAGGAGCACGGCGGCGGCGGCGAGGCGATACCAGGCAAACGCGCCCAGCCCGTGGCGGGTGAGGAATCCGACGAGGAACTTGACCGCGATGGCGGCGGAGATGGCGGCCACGATCAAACCCGCGGCAATGGGCGCGATGCCAAAGGCGGCGACGACTTCGGGGCCGTGTTTGTAGGTTTTGAGCAGGGCGGCGGCGGAGAGCAGGGGCAGGCCGACGAGAAAGCTGAACTCGGCGGCGAGCGCCGGGGGCAGGCCCGCGAGGTAGCCGCCGACGATGGTGACCATGGAGCGGCTGGTGCCGGGCCAGAGGGCGAGGCATTGCATGCCGCCGATGAGCAGAGCCTGGCGCGGGCGAAGGGTTTCCAGATTAAGGAGCACGACGGGCGCGGCGGTGGGCGCGGAGTCGTGAGGCGTGACGACGGCGGAGGGTTTTTTCCGTCGCGCCTCGACCCAGAACATCAGAAACGCACCGGCGACCAAAGCGATGGCCACGGCCTCGATGGAGAAAAGGTATTCGTCGATGAGGTCGCCAAAGGCGAGGCCGAGTAGGCCGGCGGGGATGCACGCGATGATGATGTTTATCGCGAGGCGCAGGCCGTCGGCATCGCGGCCGACGAGGCCGGCGAGGATACGGACGACGCGTTTCCAGTAGAGGAGGGCGACGGCGGCGATGGCGCCGATCTGAATGATGACGATGAAGGCGTCGGTGGCTTGCTTAAAGGGCACGGTCTCCTCGCGCCCCGGCACGGTCACCGGATGTTCAGAGTTTAGGCCGAGGACTTCGCTGGCGATGATGAGGTGCCCGGTCGAGGAGACGGGCAGGAACTCCGTCACGCCCTCGACCAGGCCGAGGATCGCGCCGTCCGCGATGGTGGGCACGGGCACGGCGGTGGTGGCGGGGGTGGCGGAGTAGATCGCCGGGGCGGCGGCCCCGCCTTCCTCGGCGCACAGGCACGGGGCGGTGGGGATCAACGAGATGGCGAGCGAGGCGAGGAGACGATGGATCGGGCGCACGCGGGATGGCTTCACAGCGGCGCGGGGGTGTCGAGTTTATGCTTCCCCTTGCGGCGCGGCGCGGGCCAATTCTTGCTTTTCATCGCTTTTTAAAACCCATGGCCGTGCTTCCCGATCTCACCCTGCGACTGCGTCAAAACCTAGAACTTTCCGGCCCGGAGGTGGAGGGGGCGGCCGGTGCGCTGGCCGACGCGAACCTAGGCGACGCGGAAAAAGCGGATTTTTTGCGCGCGCTGGCCGACAAGGGCGAGACGGTGGCGGAGGTGGCGGCCTTCGCGACCGCGTTTCGCGCCCGCGCGCTCGATCCCGGCGTGGCGGAGCTGGCCCCGCGGGCGATCGACATCGTGGGCACGGGCGGAGACCACGCCGGGGCGTTCAACATCTCCAGCCTGGTGGTGCTAACGCTGAGCTGCGCGGGGGTGCCGGTGATGAAACACGGCAACCGCGGCATCACCTCGAAATGCGGCAGCGCGGACCTGCTGGCGGGCCTCGGGTTCCGTTTGGGCGCGCCTCCGGAGAAACTCCGGGCGGCGCTGGCGGAGCTCGGCTATGTTTTCTTTTTCGCGCCGGCCTTCCACCCGGCGTTCAAGCACATCGCGCCCGCGCGCAAGCTGCTGGCGGGCGAGGGGCGGCGCACGGTGTTCAACGTGCTCGGGCCGCTGATCAACCCCGGGCGTCCGGCGCAGGTGCTCCTCGGCGTGTTTTCGGAGGCGTGGACGCCGCTCATGGCGGACGCGTTGCAACGACTCGGGGCGACGGGCGGGCTGGCGGCGCACGGGCGCATCGACGCGACGCGCGGGGTGGACGAGCTGACGAGCGCGACGGACACGCGCGTGCGCGGCTTCGGGCGTAACCAGGATCTGGATACGGTGTGGACGCCGGAGTCGCTCGGCCTGCGCCGGGCCGCCTTCGACGAGCTGGCGGGCGGCGACCTCGCGCAAAACCTCGCGATCACCGAGGCCTTGCTGGCGGGGCGCGGTCCGGACGGGCTGGCCGACACGGTGGCGCTGAACGCGGCGGTGGCGCTCTGGATCTGCGGGCGCACGGCCTCGCCGACGGAGGGTCTGGCGCGGGCGCGCGAGCTGCTGCTCGGGGGCGCGGTGCGGGCCAAGATCGCCGCCACGCGGGAGTTTTTCATCGCGACGCCATGAAGCGCCTCCATTTCGGCACGGACGGGGTGCGCGGGCCCTACGGCGGCCCGCTGATCAACGAGGATTTCGCGGCGCGCCTCGGCTACGCGGCGGCCCGGTGGGCGACGAGCGCCGCGAGGTCGAGCGAGGCGAACGCGAATGAACGCGTGGTGTTGATCGGGCGCGATACTCGGAGCTCGGGCGAGGCCTTGACGCGGGCTTTGGCGGCGGGGCTGCGGGCGGGCGGCCTGGAGCCGGTCTCGCTCGGGGTGACACCTACTCCGGCGGTGGCGCGCGCGGTGGCGGCGCGGGGCGCGCGGCTCGGGGTGGTGGTGACGGCCTCGCACAACCCGGCGGCGGACAACGGCATCAAGTTTTTCGCGGTCGGCGGGTGGAAACTGTCCGACGCGGACGAGGCGGCGATCGAGGCGCTGTTGCCCGCGCCGGAGCCGGCGCCCGCCTGGCGCGACACGCCGATGCCGCCGGAGGACGCGGCGGCGACGGCGGACTACATCCGGGCGCTTTCCGCGCAGGCGACGGAGGTCGCGGGTGCTGCGGGCGCGGCGGACGGGGCGGGCGCGTTTGCGGGTTGGCGCATCGTGGTGGATGCGGCGAACGGCGCGACCTGCGCCACCACCCCGGCGGCGCTGCGGCGGCTCGGGGCGGAGGTTCGCGTGGTGGGCGGCGAGCCGGACGGGACCAACATCAACGCCGGCGTGGGCTCCGAACACCCGGAACGATTGGCCCGCGAGGTGGTGGCGCGCGGCGCGCGGCTGGGGGTGGCGCACGACGGGGACGGCGACCGGTGCGTGTTGTGCGACGAGACGGGTACGATCCTCGATGGCGATGAGATTTTGACCATCCTGGCGCTCGATGCGCTGCGGCGCGGCGCGCTCGCGGCGGACACGCTGGTGGTGACGGTGCAGAGTAATCTCGGCGTGGATGCGGCGCTGCGCGACGCCGGCGGACGGGTGGAGCGCACGGATGTGGGCGACCGTTATGTGCTGGAGCGCATGAGGGCGCTGGGCGCGCGGCTCGGCGGGGAATCGAGCGGGCATATCGTGAACCTCGATCTCTCGCCGACGGGCGACGGCCTGGCGGCGGCGCTCGGCGTGCTCGTGATCATGAGCGCGAGCGGGCGACCGTTGTCGGAGCTGCGCGGCGCGTTGCGAAAGTTTCCCCAAGGCACGCGAAACCTACGGGTGAGGGAGAAGCGTCCGCTGGCGGAGTGCCCGGCCTTGAGCGCGGAGGTCGCGGCTTTGGAAACGACGCTGGCGGGGGCGGGCCGGGTGATGGCGCGATTCTCGGGAACCGAGCCGAAATTGCGTTTGCTGGCCGAGGCTCGGGACCTCGCCACGGTGGCCGACGCGTTGCAACGGTTGGAGGCGGCGGCGCGGCGTGACCTGGTGGTGCTCTAATCGGCCACTCTAGCGTTGACCCCCGGTTTTTCCGGGGGCTTTTTCCACGACTACCCTATGCAGGAAGTTCTCCTTACCTCCCTCGACGCTCGTTTGCAAAAACAGGTTGAGAACGCCCAAGTGGCCCTCCAGCGCGGCAACTTCGACTATGTCATCGAGGTCACCGGCCAAGTCTTGAAACACGCGCCGGGATGCCTCCCGGTTCGCCGCCTTCAGCGGGTGGCGGTCGTGAAACAACACGAGGGCAAGAACAAGCTCATGGCCAAGGCGATGGGTTCCGTCACGATGGCGGGGTTCATGTTTGCCAGCAAAAAGGATCCGACCAAGGCGATGGAGAGCGCCGAAAAACTGCTGCTGGCCGATCCCAACAACGTCGCCGCGCTGAAGAGTCTCGCTGAGGCCGCCAACTCGTTGGGCTTGGTGGAGACCGCCGCTTTCGCTTGGGAATGCATCCGCGAGGTGCAGCCCAAGGACCATGACACGCTGGTGCATCTGGCCGAGGCCTACATCGGGGCGAAAATGCACAAAGACGCGGTTCGCGTGGCGGATGATTTGCTAAAACTTCGTCCGCAGGATGGCGACGCCCTCGCGCTGATGCGCAAAGCTTCGGTGGCCCAAACCATGGACAAGGGTAACTGGGAGTCCGGCGCCTCGTTCCGTTCCAAGTTGAAGGACGAAAACCAGGCTAATTCGCTGGAGCAGGCGAGCAAGGTCGTGACCTCGATCGAGATGACGGAACGCCTTATTGTGGAGGCCAAGGAGCGCGTCGCGAAGGAACCTAACAATCTCAACCACTACCGCGCGGTGATCGACGGTTACCGTCGTCTAAACGATCCGGCGTCCGCCTTGGAGTATGTGAAAAAGGCGCGCCTTTTGCCCTCGGCGTCCGGCGACGCCACCTTGGAAAAGCTCCAGAGCGATCTCGCGGTCGGAGTGGTCGAGGCGATGGTGAAAACCGCCAGCGAGCGTCTGGCCGCCGCCCCCGGCGACGCCTTCGCTCAAGAGGCGCTCAACGCCGCGCAATCCGAGCTGGTCAAGATGAAGCTCAGTGATGCGAAGACCTATGTGGAGCGTTACCCGAACGACTACGCGGCTCGCTTCACGCTCGCCTCGCTGCTTTTGGAAGCGGGTGACCATCAAGGGGCAATCGCTAATTTTCAGCAGGCGCAAAAATCGCCCAAGGTGCGTCTCGCCGCGCTCGGCGGCATGGGTCGCGCGTTGAAAGCCCGCAAGATGTTCGATCTCGCGGTGCAGCAGTTCCAGACCGCTAAGGGCGAAATCCCGGTGATGGACGATCTGAAGAAGGATATTATTTACCAGCTCGCCGAGTGCTACGAGGGCATGGGCCGGCAGGAGGATGCGATCACCGAGTTCAAGCTGATTTACAGCGAGGACATCGGCTTCCGCGATGTGGCGGATAAGATCAACGCGTTCTACTCCAGTCGCTGATCGGCGAGTGGAGCGGGGTGTTCCGCGCTGTCGCCGAGGCCGGGGGTAGGGGCTGACCGCTGGTTCTTCCCTGGAACCGCACGGTGGGCTCAGTGGTTCGGGTCGGCCCCACTCGAATACTCAACTAATTAACCCGAAATCCGAAGTGGGAGCCGATGAGATGGCACAAGATGCTGGATCAGATGGTCGTTCGTGAATCCCGAAGTGCACTGAATAGTGCATTGAGCGGGTGAACGGACGAGCAGATGAGCAGCAGATTGCGCCAGATC
>JBBRHC010000107.1:0-10481 GCA_038223295.1 Opitutales bacterium | reverse complement strand
TGTCCGGGCGCTTCCCCATGTTGGCTACTTCCGTCGTTCGGTGCGCGTCATCAGCGAAAATGTGAAACCTGGCGGAGGACGCCGAGGCGGACGCCGCGGAGGGCGTCTTTTTTGAGGGCGGCGGCAAAACCGGAGGGGAAGGGCGAGGGCGCGGGGACGCGGTGCGGGGGCGTGGCGGTGGCGATGTCGGCGGGGTCGGGCCAGGCGATGGCGTCGAGGAGGATGGCCATGTCGGTGACGGTGCGGGCCATGGGGCCGGCGGTATCGCGGTGGCCGTCGAGCGGGACGACGCCGGTGCGGGAGACGAGGCCGACGGTGGGGCGGAGGCCGGCGAGGGCGTTGTGCGCGGCGGGCATGCGGACGGAGCCGCCGGTGTCGGTGCCGATGCCGACGACGGCGAAGCTGGCGGCGAGGGACGCGCCGGTGCCGCCGGAGGAGCCGCCGGTGGCGTAGAGGGTGTGGTAGGGGTTGCGGGCGAAGCCGGGCAGGACGGAGTTGATGTTGTCGCCGCCGCCGCGGGCGAATTCGGAGAGGGAGGCCTTGGCGAGGACGATGCCGCCGGCGGATTTGATGCGGGAGACGACGGGCGAATCGGTGGGCGGGAAGTAGTTTTTCCAGCCTTGAAAACCGTTGGTCATGGGCACGCCGACGGCGTCGAGGTTGTCTTTTACAACGACGGGGATGCCCCAGAGCGGGCCGACCCCGGACGGGAGGGCGCCGGCGGGCGCGGCGGCGAGGGCGCGGTCGAGCACGGTGGCGATGGCGAGGGCGGCGGGGTGGACGTTGATGATGGAGTTGAGCACCGGGCCGCGTTGGTCGTAGGCGGCGATGCGGTCGAGATGGGCCTGGACCACGGCGGTGACGGTGACGGAGCGGGCGCGGTAGGCGGCTTGGAGATCGGCGATGGTGGCCTCCACGATGAGCGCGGCCGGGGCCGGGGTGGCGGCCGGGGCAGCGGCGGGGAAGACGTACACGGCGAGGGCGAGGGCGAGGCAGAGGGCGCGGGCGTGGCGGTGGAGGTGGAGGTGCATGAGCGGAGAAGGAGGGGAAAGAGGCGTGGCGGGCGGAAAACCCGGTTTTGGTCTTGGTAGGCTAGCAGGCGGTGACGTCTGACTTTCCGGATTGGGCCACAGAGCCGAGCCGGAGCGCGGACACAGAGGTCACAGAGGCAAAACAGACCGGATTTTTTCGAGGAGCGGCTCTGTGTTCTCTGTGATTATAAATTCCCCCGAAACGCCGAAACTAGGGGACGAGTTTGTCGGTGGGGAGCGCGGGGGTGTGGACGGGGAGGCGGAGGGCGTGGGTGGCTTGCTCGTAGTCGTAGGCGTAGCCGAGGAGGCGTCCTTCGGTGAAGGCGCGGCCGAGCAGGCTGAAGGTCACGGGGAGGCCGTTGGGGGCCATGCCGGCGGGGATGACGAGATCGGGGAAACCGGTGAGGTTGGCGATGTTGAGAGGATTGGCTCCGGGGTTGGGGGCGGCCTCGCGAGGGGGCGGGCTGATGAGCGGGACAGGCGTAGGGGAAGTTGGATACAGGAGGGCGTGGAGCTGGTGGTTGGCGAAGAGGCCCTCCATGGCGGCGTGGACGTAGGCGAGACCGGTGGTCCTGGCGGCGATGTAGACGGGGTCGTCGAGGTCGAGGGAGTTTTCCGCCTGGTATTTCAGGCCGACGGCCTTGCCGGGGCTGCGGTAGGCGGTGGCGGGATCGTTGGAGAGCCGGGCGAGGTCGGTAATGTTTTTTGGATACTTGGGTGCGGTGGTGGCGAGATAGTCGCCGATCTGGGAGATAAACTCGGCGGAGCGGATGGTGTTGTAGAGGGGGCCGCGCGCGGCCTGGACGGGAGGCGGGATGCGGACGTCATCGACGATGATGGCGCCGAGCTCGCGGAGCTTGGCGATGGCCTGGGTGAGGACGGCATCGATGCCGGCGTCGCGGCCGAAGAAATCGCGGGCGATGCCGATGCGCGCGCCTTTGAGCGAGCCGGTCTTCAGGTAGGCGGTGTAGTCGGCGGGGACGCGGCCGGCGGACTTGAGGGTGGAATCGTCGTCGGGGTCGATGCCGGCGAGGACATTGAGGGCGGCGGCGAGGTCGGTGACGTTGCGGGCGAGGGGCCCGACGGTATCGAAGGTGAGGGCGAGGGGGACGACGCCGTCGCGCGAGACGAGGCCGTGGGTGGTCTTGAGGCCGAAGACGCCGCTGGCGGAGGCGGGGCCGCGGACGGAGGCGGCGGTGTCGGTGCCGAGGCCGAACTGGGCGAAGCCGGCGGCGATGGCGACGCCGGTGCCGCCGGAGGAGCCGGCGGGGCCGCGGTCAAGGACGTGGGGGTTCTTGGTCTGGCCGCCTTGGGTGGAGAAGCCGTTGGGGACTTCGCCGGCCTTGATGATGGCGGGGTCGGTGGCGCCGGAGACGGAGCCGCCGCCGCCGGCCCACTCGGAGAGGTTGACCTTGGCGATAATGATGGCGCCGGCGGCGCGGAGTTTGTGGGTGACGAAGGCATCGTCGGGCGGGAGGGAGCCGTCGAGGAGCTGGGAGCCGGCGGTGGTGGGGAGGTCGAAGGTGTCGATGTTGTCCTTGAGCACGATGGGGACGCCGTGGAGGGGGCCGCGGACCTTGCCGGCCTTGCGCTCGGCGTCGAGGGCGCGGGCCTCGGTGAGGGCGGAGGGATTGAGGAGAATGACGGCGTTGAGCGCGGGGCCTTTTTTATCGTAGGCGGCGATGCGCGCGAGGTAGGCGGCGGTGACTTTCTCGGAGGTGAGGGAGCCGGCGGCGTAGGCGGATTGCAGGTCGGCGATGGTGGCGGTGTTGAGGTCGAGCGGGGCGGCGCGCAGCGGGAGCGCGGCGAGGGCGGCGAGGAGCGTGGCGGAGAGGAGCGGGCGGAGGAGGCGCATGATCTGGTTTAAGCGGGAAGATTGAGTTTAAGTAAGGGGGCCGAGGGGGAGGTCGGGGGATCAGTAAACGAGGATATCGGTGGGGAGGGCGGGCGTGTGTTTGGGCAGGACGCGGGCCTGCGTGGCTTGTTCGAAGTCGTAGGCGAAGCCGAGGAGCGCGGGCTCGGTCCAGGCGCGACCGAGGAAGCTGAGGGTGACGGGGAGGCCGGCGGGGGTCATGCCGGCGGGGACGATGACGTCGGGCCAGCCGGTGAAGTTGGCAAAGGCGGTGGCGGAGTCGGGCCAGCCGACGCCGTCGGGCGGGTTGATGAGCAGGGCGGGCACGGGCATCGTGGGATAGATGATCGCATCGAGCCGGTGCTTCGCCATCAGCGCCTCGAGGGTGGCGGTGAGGGCGGGCAGGATCTGTTGTCTGGTCGCGAGGTAGACGGGGTCGTCGAGGTCGAGGGTGACGCCGGGCGAGGACACCCAGGCGAGGCCGGCGGCCTTGCCGGGGGAACGGTAGCCGGTGGCGGGGGCGTTGGAGAGACGGACGATGTCGGCGAAGGTTTTGGGGAGGCCGGGCCGGGTGGCGCCGAGGTAGGTGGTGAGGTCGGCCTTGAACTCGGCGCGGACGACGACGTTGTAGAGGTCGGCGCGGGCGCGGCGGAGGTATTCGGGAATGGATACGGGGTCCTCGAGTTCGGCGCCGAGTTCGCGGAGCTTGGCGAGCGAGGCCTCGAAGATACGGTCAACCTCCGGATCCTGGCCGAGGTAGTCGCGGTTGACGCCGAGGCGGGCGCCCTTGAGCGAGCCTTTTTTGAGGAAAAGGGTGTAGTCGGCGTGGTAGTGGCCGCCGCTGGGCAGGGTGGCGGGGTCGGCGGGGTCGATGCCGGTCATGGGCCCGAGCATGGCGGCGAGGTCGTGGACGTTGCGGGCCATGGGGCCGGCGGTATCGAAGGAGAGGCCGAGGGGGATGACGCCGTCGCGGGACATGAGGCCGCGGGTGGGCTTGAGGCCGGTGATGCCGTTGAAGGCGGCGGGGCCGCGGATGGAGCCACCGGTGTCGCTGCCGATGCCGAGGTGGCCGAAGCCGGCGGCGAGGGCGGCGCCGGTGCCGCCGGAGGAGCCGGAGGGGCTGCGGTCGAGCGCGTGGGGATTCCGCGTCTGGCCGCCGGCGGAGGAGAAGCCGCCGGGGATGAAGCCGGCCTTCAGGATCTCGGGCGGGGCGCCGGAGGCGGAGCCGCCGGAGCCGGCCCACTCGGAGAGGTTGACCTTGGCGAGGATGATGGCACCGGCGGCGCGGAGTTTTTTGGTGATGAAGGCGTCGTCGGGCGGGAGGGAGCCCTCGAGGAGCTGGGAGCCGCCGGTGGTGGGGAGGTCGAAGGTATCGACGTTGTCCTTGAGCAGGACGGGCACGCCGTGAAGGGGGCTGCGGGGGCCTTTGGCGCGGAGCTCGGCGTCGAGGGCCTTGGCCTCCGCGAGGGCCCTGGGGTTGAGGGTGATGACCGCGTTTATCCGCGGGCCTTTTTTGTCGTAGGCCTCGATGCGCGCGAGGTAGGCGGCGACGACTTTCTCGGCGGTGAGACCGGCGGCGTAGGCTGCTTGGAGCTCGGCGGTGGTCGCGGTGTTGAGGTCGAGCCGGGCGGCGCGCGAGGGCAGCGCGGCGAGGGCGGAGAGGAGGACGGTGGAGAGGAGCGGGCGGAGGAGGCGCATGGGAGTCGTATTGGGAAAATGGTTACTTTAGTGCCGCCTCGGCGGCGGCGAAGATCTCGGCGGCGGGCGGGCGCACGCGGAAGTTGGGATCGGAAAACACGTGGGCGACGACGCCGGGCGGGCGGACCACGAACACGGCCGGGACGGGCAGCCAGAAGGCGCCGGGCTCGCCGGGGACGGGCGCAAGGGCGATGCCGCGCGTGGCGTAGCGCTCGGCGGAAGCGGCTTCGACGCGCCAGGCGACGACGAAGGCGGAGGAGGCCTGCATGCCCACGTCGGAGAGCAACGTGTAGCCGAGATGATTTTTTTCAACGGTCGCGGGCATGGCGCCGGGGGCATCGGGGGAGACGGCGAGGATCTGATAGCCGAGGGCGAGGAACTTGTCCTGATAGCCCTGGAGCTCGGCGAGCTGGGTGTTGCAGAAAGGGCACCAGCCGCCGCGGTAGAAGATGAGGAGCGTGGGCTTGGCGGCGAGGGCGGCAGCGAGGTCGAAGTCGGCCCCGTCGGAGGTTTTGAGTGTGACGGCGGGCACGCGCGCGCCGACGGCGAGCGGACGGGCGGCCTGCGCGTCGGCTGCGACCACGAACGGGAGAGGCTCGGCGGCGCGGAGCACGGGCGGGAGCGCGGCGCAGGCGGCAAACGCCGCGCCGCCGGTGGCGAGGGCAAGACGGCGGATGAAGCGGAGGGCGGCGAGGCGGGAGCGGAGGGGCATGGGAATCAAAGATTTGAGATTTGAAATTTGAAATTTGAGAGGGGACGGAGGTCGGAGACGGACGGCGAAGGCGGCGCAGGCAGGGCGGAGCAAAACTAAAAGCCGAGGGAGCGAGGGCGGGCGGGGAGGCATGGGATACGTCGGGGAAATCTGGATACAAAGCGCCGGACGCCACGCGGTTGAGCGGTTTACATGCCACGGAGGCGGAGGGCGCAGCGGTATGAAATTTTTTGAACCGCCCCCGCCCCCCGGTGGAGAAATCGGCACATCGGGGGTGCGAGGAGCCGCGTGACGGCGCGGGCGTGGCGGGTGGCATAGGGGGTGCTAGCGTGGGGCGCTGTTTAACCGTGGCCGCCCCCGGAACGATCCGAAGCGCGCCCGGAGAAACGGCGAGACGCTTTTTCGGGCATGCGGGACGTGCGCATTCATTCAACCTTATCTTCCCGCTTTTCGTGAAAACACTTTCAAAAACGAAATTTCGGATGGGCCCGGTGGTTGCGGTTTTGAGGGTGATGCGCACGTAAGGGAGGGGGAAACTGCCAGCACCTTGCGGCAAAGCCTCCACTTACCGTAACGATTAAAAACCAAACCATCGCATCATGAAATCAACCACAGTGTTCGCGTTCGTCTCCTGCCTCGCGGTCGGCTGCAGCGCGTTTGCCAATTCCTCCACGGCGCTAGAGCCTGGCCGCTTCAATGTCACCCCATCCTTTATCTACCAGTCTTTCGACGAATTCTACGCGGGAGACCAGCGGGTCGATACGCCTGGCGGCGGCGAAAAAATCACCCGCGAGAGCTACCGGCTGTATTTCGATTATGGGCTCGTAGCAAACTGGTCGCTGGACCTGAGCATCGGGTATTACCGCACCGAATCCGGAGTCGAAGGACCCTTTACCGAGAGCAACCAGGATGGGCTGGGCGACACGTACCTAGGCGTGCGGCACGCTTTGCTCACTCAGGATGCACAGGGGCTGGATCTGGCGGTGCGGGTGGGTGGCACCCTTCCCGGCGATTACGAGACGGGGCAATTAAGCGCGCCGGGCGACGACGCGTGGGGCGCGGATTTCAAGGTTCTGGCGGGCAAGACATACGGCCAGACCCGGCTGGAAGGAACGCTCGGCTACTTCCTTAACGAAGGCGCCGTGCCCGAGACGTTTCTCGCCGCGATCAGCGTGAGCCAGGAAATCTTCACCAAATTCTGGGTAGGCGTGGGCTACACCTACTTCGATGCCGACGGCGATCTCGACATTGGAGGGCTCGGCTTCAGTCCGGACAGACTGCGCGAGGTTTCCGAACTGGGGCAAGTGATCGATGCATCGCTGGCTTACGCCGACGACGGCGGCCGCTACTACCGAGTGTTCATCTCGCAACTGGTGGACGGTGAAAACATCGGCCGCGAGCAGACGATCGGTGCATCGGTGTCGTTCGGGTTTTAAAAAAAGCAGGAAGACCGGCCGGATGGATAAGCGCTGAATATCGCTGAAACAGAGCGGCAGCGGAGCGCCCGGCGGTAGCGCGCTGGCTGCGGAAGCGGAATGCGGAGACGGCTCGATTTTAGCCGCTGGGAACGGCGGTCGGATCGGGTCGTCTCGTTCGCAAGCGTCAGGGCGCGGCGGACAAGACGAGGTGGCGGGCGAGGAAGGCCTCGACCTCGCGGAAATAGGCGGCGCGGTCCTTCTCGGCCCCGAAGCCGTGCGCGGCCTCGTCGTGGTAATGCACTTGGTGCGGGTGGTCGCGGGCGCGAAGCTCTTTCACGAGACGCTTTGTCTGCTCGACGTCCACAATTCTATCCAAGCGACCGTGGGCGAGCAGGACGGGGGCCTTGAGCCGGTCGAGACGATTCAGGACCGAGATCGCCTCGAAGCGGGCTTTGTCGGTGGCGGGGTCGCCGATGCGTTTCCGCCAGATTTCATAGCCGGCGGAAATGTCTCCGCCCGCGGGCGCGATTTTCTTGAGTTGCCGCGCCCAGTCGAACACGCCGGCGAAGCTGATGGCGGCGCGGTAGAGATCCGGCTCCTCGGCGGAGCAGGCCAGCGGGAGATAGCCGCCAAAGCTGCCGCCACCGTTAGCCAATCGCATGTGGCGCAGGCTCGATCCGGTCGGGCCATTGTGCACGACCCAGACGTAGGCCGGATCGTAGTCGGTGGCCCGGGGTCAGAGATTTTCCAGAACGAGCTTGATCGGCTGGGTCCAGGTTTGGTCGCGGCATTCCAGGGAAAGAGCCAGGGCACCTCGTCCACCCAGCCGATGGCATAAGAAAGCCCACCTTCGCGGTCGGAGGTGTAACCGAGCGCGCGGCCCTCCACGTCCGGATAACGGGCCACCGTCTGGGGCAGATGTTTGCGATGCTCCGTCGAGTACAAGGCCTCCACGGAGTGCGTGATCTTCAGTTCGTTCAGCAGGCCCGGTTTTCCCAATTCAAAAAACGGAGGCGACGGTTCAGCTCAAGACTCGATCCGGGCGCGCTGGGGGGAGGCCGACCACCGAGACCACATCAAGCCCTGCGATGGGAATGTAATCCGCCGGTTTCGCGACCTTGGCGCTGAAGAGCCCGTAGGCGTAGACGTTTTCCTTGGAAATCTGGAAGAGCTGGCGGTCGTTGCCGTGCCAGAAGAGGCGGGACACATCGATGTCGTCGCTGCCGCGCAGCCCGCCAACGCGATCGCCCTTGTCTGTATCCATGACGACGATGCCGCGGCGGTCGTTTTCCCAATTGATCACGCCGGCGTAGCGGCGGCCGTCGGGCGAGAGTTTGACGCCCGACATGAGCGGGGCGCAGGCGAACTCCTCGGCGGTGAGCGGCGCTGACGTGGGCTGGGGCGCGGCGGCGTGGGCGAAGAAGGCGGCGCAGAGGAGCACGGTGGAGAAACGGATGTTCGGATAACAGGGCATGCGGTGAAAAGGCTTAGAGCGAAACCCGGGCCAGGGGAGGGACAAGGGCGGATTCCGTGACGGGACGTAGCCCGCCCCGGGAGAGGCGGGAGAGGCCCGAGAGGCGGGGCGGATGTTCCCGTTCCTCCCGGAGCGGGCTACGTCGGCGGGCGATACAGACGCGGGCATGAAGAAGCCGGGGCGAAGGGGCCCCGGCTAATGAGGGAGGAAGGAGATCGCGGGAGGGACGCCCGGGTCTCGGGGGAGGCACGGATCAGGCGCCTTTTTTGACTACGGGCTTGGGGGTCTCGGGGGTGAGCGGGGGCTGCTTTTTGTGCCACTCGGTCGCTTTTTCGTAGGCGTGGGCGAGGGCGAGGACTTTGCCGTCGGAGAAACGCGGTCCGGAGATCAGCAGGCCGATGGGCAGGCCGTCTTTGCTGAAGCCGCAGGGCACGGAGATGGAGGGCAGGCCGAAGAGATTAAAGGGCCAGCAGTTCGAGGTTACCCAGGGATCCGCGGGATTGGTGGAGTAGGCGCGGGTGATGAGGTCGTCGAGCTTGGGCGGCAGTATCCGATTAGTGGGGACGACGACGAGATCGACGCCGGCCTTGGCGAAATGGTCGCCGATGGTGCGGCGCAGGAGCTGGAACTGCCACATGCCTTTCACGTAGTCGGAGGCGGTGCCGCCGCCGTCCTTGGCCATCGCCTCGAGGCGGCGGCGCTGCGGGAGCTGGTAAAGGTTGGCCGAGCTCTTCACGTAGTCCTCGTGCCAGGCATAGGTCTCGGCGGAGCCGGCGAGGGGGCGCTCGGCGGCGGGGAGGGTCATCTCCTTGGAGCCGGAGGTGAGCTGGTCGAGGACGACGAGGGCCGCCTCGAAGGCGGTCTTCACCTCGGGGTCGAGGTAGTCGAAGTAACCGACGGGCAGGCCGAGCTTGAAGCCTTTGACGGGCTGGTTGAGCGCGGCGACGTAGTCCTCCTTCGGGGCGGCCTCGGCGGAGGTGATGTCGAGCTGGTCGTAGCCGGCGAGGACGTTGAGCATGATGGCGCTGTCCTCGACGGTGCGGGTCATGGGGCCGGCGTGGTCCATGGAGACGCGCAGGGGGATGATGCCGCGGATGGGCACGAGGCCGTAGGTGGGCTTATGGCCGACGATGCCGGAGAAGGAGGCGGGCATGCGGATGGAGCCGCCGGTGTCGGTGCCGATGGCACCGTAGGCGAGGAAGGCGGAGACGGCGGCGCCGGAGCCGGAGGAGGAGCCGCCGGTGTTGTGGGCGAGGTTCCAGGGGTTGCGCGAGGGGCCCCAGTAGGAGGACTCGCCGCCGCCCATGGCGAATTCCTGGAGGTTGGTCTTGCCGATGATGACGGCGCCGGCGGCGACCATGCGCGTGACGATGGGGGCATCCTCGGCGGGCATACGCTCGGCGAAGAGGGCGGAGCCGCCGGTGGTGCGGGCGTTGGTGGTGTCTACGTTGTCCTTGAGCGCGAGGGGCACGCCGTGGAGGGGGCCGCGGAACTTGCCGGCCTTGGCCTCGGCGTCGAGGGCGAGGGCCTGGGCGAGGGCCTGCGTTTTCATCACGGTGATGTAGGCGTCGAGCTTGGGGTCGTAGGTCTCGATGCGGGCGAGCATGGCCTCGGTGAGCGCGAGGGAGGTGGTCTTGCCGGAGCGGACCTGGGCGGCGGCCTCGGCGAGGGTGAGGCGGGCAAGGGAATCTTGCTCGGCGGTGGGCAGGGCGGCCGCCGCGAGCGGCGGAAGGACGAAGGACGAATGTCCAATGACGAATGAGGCGAGGAGGAGGCGGGAGTGGCGGAGGAGACGCATGAGGTGGGAAGGGTGGCGGGAGGGAAAGGGTGAGGAGAGAAGGGGAAGGAAAGGCGACGGACATGGGCGGGACGCCCATGTCACGTCGGCGGAATCAGATGGGGGGGCGCTGCCAGCCGCCGCTCTTGGCCTCGAGGGCGGCGGCGACGGCGATGGTGATGTCTTCGCGCCAGGGGGCGGCGACGACTTGCACGCCGATGGGCAGGTTTTTGCCATCGGTGGACGTGCCGCAGCGCACGACGGTGACGGGCCAGCCGGTGCTGTTGAAGACACTCGTGTAACTCCAGTTGGGCGCGCCGGTGGGCACGGGGGACACGCGGTCGATGGGGGTGGCGGGGGTGCCGCCGACCGGGCAGATGAGCACATCGTATTTGGTGAACCAGCCGAGCATGCGGGACTTGGCGGCGTCGGCTTTTTCCCAGGCCTCGACGTACTCGGCGCTGGAGAGCGGCACCATGGTTTTCATGCGCTCGGTGACGGAGGGGGAGAAGTTTTTGG
>JBBRHC010000106.1:0-10507 GCA_038223295.1 Opitutales bacterium | reverse complement strand
TCCTGGCGGGGCGGGGGGGGGGCGGGGTTGGCGGGGTTGGTGTTCGTAGGGGTTTTGTAAACGTATTGATTAATGTCGGGGATGGGCGGGGTGGGCGCGAGCGGATTTTGACGAGGCGGAACCTGGGGCGCGGCGGGGCGTAGGCGCAAGCGGCGCGCGCGCTCAATCCTTCGGGTGCGGCGGTGGAGCAGGGGCGGGGGCGGACAAAATCTCGTTGCCGGGCGTGCGGGCGGGGGGCTTTGCTCACTGGCTCATTTTTCCGCTTCCCCTCCGCCCATGACGAACACGCACCACTGCGCCCAGCTCACCGCCGCCGATCTCGGCGCCCCCGTTTCCCTCGTCGGCTGGGTGGACTCCATCCGCGATCACGGTGGCATTCTCTTCATCGATCTACGTGACCGAAAGGGGATTACGCAGGTGAAGTTCGATCCGCAGGACCACGCGGAACTGGCGGCGCAGGCCGCCACGGTGAAGCCGGAATCGGTCATCGCCGTCACCGGCGCGGTGGTGGCCCGGCCCGAGGGCACGGTCAACGCATCGCTACCGACCGGGGCCATCGAAGTTTCGGCCACGGAGCTGGTTATCCATAACATCTCCGATACGCCGCCCTTCCCGCTGACCGATGCGGGCGGCGACAAGGTCAACGAGGACTTGCGCCTCACCTACCGCTACCTCGACCTGCGCCGGCCCAAGATGCGGCACAACCTCCAGGTGCGCCACAAGGCCACCAAGGCGATCCGCGACTACTTCGATTCGCAGGAATTCATCGAGGTGGAGACGCCCGCGCTCTTCAAATCCACGCCGGAAGGCGCGCGCGAATACCTCGTCCCCTCGCGCATCCATGCCGGGCAGTTTTACGCGTTATCCCAATCGCCCCAGCAGTTTAAACAAATCCTCATGGTGGCGGGCATCGAGCGGTATTTCCAGATCGCGCGCTGTTTCCGCGACGAGGATCTGCGCTCCGACCGGCAGATGGAGTTCACCCAGGTGGATGTCGAGGCCTCGTTTATCGACCGCGAGGACGTTTACCGGATCTTCGAGGGCATGGTGAAAAAGATCTGGCAGACGGTGCTCGGCACAGAGTTGGTCACGCCGTTCCTTCGCATGCCGTTTCACGATGCGATGAACCGTTTCGGCGTCGATAAACCCGACATGCGTTTCGGCTTGGAGCTCACCGATCTATCGGAGACGTTCCGCGCGTCGTCGTTCAAGGTTTTCCAGTCCACGGTCGCGGGTGGCGGCGTGATCAAGGCGATCAACGCGAAGGGCCTCGCGGACCTCACCCAGGGCGAGCTCAAGAACCTGGAGGACATCGCGAAGTCGTTGGGCGCGAAGGGCCTGGCCTTCATAAAGTGCGAAGGTGGCGAGTGGAAGTCGCCCATCGTCAAGTTCTTCTCCGACGCCGAGAAGGCGGCGCTGACGGCGCAGCTCGGCATCGAGGACGGCGACATGGTGTTCTTCGCCGCCGCACCTTGGGAAAAGGCCTGCGCCATCCTCGGGCGCGTCCGCCTCGAGGCCGCGCAACTCCTCGTGAAACGCGGCAAGATGACCATACGCCACGATGACTGGAAGTTCCTCTGGGTGGTGGAGTTCCCGCTCATGACCTATGATGAGGACGCCAAACGTTTCCTCGCCACGCACCATCCGTTCACCGCGCCCGTGCCGGAGGACGCGCATCTGCTCGAAAGCGCGCCGGAAAAGGCGCGCGGCCAACACTACGACTTGGTGCTCAATGGCATGGAGCTGGGTGGCGGCTCGATCCGCATCCATCAGCCCGCGATCCAGGAAAAGGTGTTCAAAGATGTGCTCAAGATCCCGGCCGACGTGGTCGAGACCCGCTTTGGTTACCTGCTCAAGGCTTTCAGTTACGGCGCCCCTCCGCATGGCGGCATCGCCTTCGGCTTGGATCGCATGTGCGCGCTGCTCTGCGGCACGACCAGCATCCGCGACGTGATCGCTTTCCCGAAAACGCAGAAAGGCCAGGATTTGATGGCGCAATCGCCCACGCCTGTGACGGAGAAACAGCTCAAGGAGCTGCATATCGCGGTGGTCTCGCCAGCGGTGGAGTAGGCGCGTGGGAGAGGACCGGGAAGGCTCGTAATATGTTGTTAACATAAGCTATAGCCGAATTCCCTGCAGAAATAGGCAGCAAAAAGCACTGGAGGCGCAGGAGGCTGGAAATATACTGCAAATGCCGCGGCGTTCGTGCTCCCCGTGTTTTTTGTGGCTATTTTTCCGACCGCTTTCCCTGCGTGATTCGATTAACAAAGTAGAGTCAAGTTAGGCCCGGCGCGTGGCCCCGCCCTCTCTTTGGAGCGGCGGGTGTTTTTTTGTCGAGCTTGGCGGGAAACCTGCGGCACTGGCGGGCATGTCGAATTCCTGGCGGACACCCTGGCGCTGGCCGCTCGCGAATCAGATCATGACCGGCTTGGTGCTTGGCGTGGTGGCGGGGCTGCTCGCGGATCGGCTGATCGTTACGCCGGCGGGCGAGGCGTCGTTGCAGTGGTGGCTCGATCAGGTGATCCAGCCGGTAGGCAAGTTGTTTATCCGCATCATCTTCATGATCGTGATCCCGCTTATCTTCGCAGCCATCACGCTCGGGGTGGCGGAGATGGGCGATGTGCGCAAGCTCGGTCGCGTGGGGCTGCGCTCCGTCGGTTACACGCTGATGCTCTCCGGCATTAGCGTGCTGGTGGGTCTGACCTTGGTCAACGTGCTCGCGCCCGGCAAACACCTCGCGCCGGAGACGCGTGACGCGCTCGTGGCGCGCTATGAAGGCGACGCCGCCGCCAAGGTGACGCAGGGCACGCAGGCGGCGAAACCCGTGGCGGAAACCATCTTGAATCTCATCCCGCAAAACCCGTTGTCCGAGGCGGTCAACGCCTTCGCGCCCAACTATACCGGCGGCGGGCTGATCTCGGTGATGGTGTTCAGCCTGTTTTTCGGGGTGGCGATGGCGGTATCCTCGCCGGAGAAAATCGCGCCGCTCACGGCCATGCTGCAAGGGGTGTTTGAGGTGTGCATGCGGGTGATCGGCTTTGCGATGAGGCTGGCCCCGGTGGGCGTCGCTTGTCTGGGCTTCGGGTTGGCGGCGACCTTGGGCATCGGCATGGTGCAGAGCCTCGGGTTCTACGTCGGCGTGGTGGTGCTGGGGCTGGCGATCCAGCAGTTCGGCGTGTATTCGCTCTTTTTAAAGCTTATCGGCGGGGTTTCGCCCCTCTGGTTTTTCCGGAGCATCCGCGAGGTGATGCTCACCGCGTTCAGCACGTCCTCGAGCAACGCGACGCTGCCGGTCTCGATGCGGGTGGCGGAGGAGAATCTCGGCCTGCCGCGGCGTATCAGCCGCTTCGTGCTCACGGTCGGTGCGAGCGCCAATCAGAACGGCACGGCGCTCTACGAGGGCGTGACGGTGTTGTTTTTGGCGCAGGTATTTGGCGTGGACCTCACGTTGACGCAGCAGGTGGTGGTGGCGCTCATGTGCATCATGGCCGGGCTGGGCACGGCGGGCGTGCCGGGCGGGTCCTTGCCGCTGGTGGTCGGCGTGCTGGTGACCGTCGGCGTGCCGGGGGAAAGTATCGCCATCATTCTGGGTATTGACCGGCTGCTCGATATGTGCCGCACCTGCCTGAACGTGACCGGTGACCTCGTGTGCGCGGTCCTGGTGTCGAAGGGCGAGCCAACCGGGGATCCGGCCGCAGAAGAGACGGCCGCTCACGTCTAGCTCGTTGAGCTGGTGGCCGCGCGACCCCGTGCTTGATTTCATCGCGAGACGCGCCGTGTGGAAAAATTCCGGACGCGGCGGCGATGTTCCGTAACGTATGAGCGTTTGGCATAACCCGTGCTAACACAGATCCGTTATTCTTGTCGCCAACGATAAGTCCGCTCCTAACCAACAACCTATAAATTACATACGCTATGAAGTCCTGGTCTTGGTCCCTTCGTGGGCCGCTTAAATACGCCGGTATGCTGGCGATGTTCGCGTGTGCGAACCTTGCCCTAGCCCAAGAGGCCCCGCCGGCCATCGCGGAAACGGTCGCAGCCGTCGCCGAAGCCGCCGCGGAAGCCCCGCCTTATGCCGATCTTGCCGCCTTTGAGGCGTCGCCCGGCTACGCCTTGTTCACCGCCAACAACATCTGGATGATGTTGGCGACCGGCTTGGTGTTTATCATGCACCTCGGTTTCGCCACGTTGGAGGCTGGTCTGACCCGCTCCAAGAACACGGTGAACATCCTGTTCAAGAACACCATCATCCCGTGTATTGGTTTGCTGACCTACGCGCTCATTGGTTTCAATCTTATGTATCCGGGTGCCGACTACGCCGGCAAGTGGTTTGGTTTCGCGGGATTCGGCATCGGCTTTGCCGACGATGTCAGCGGTCTGACCAGCGTCTATAACGCAGGCTATACCTACTGGACCGACTTCCTCTTCCAGGGCATGTTCGCCGCCACCGCCGCGACCATCGTCTCCGGCGCGGTCGCCGAGCGCATCAAGCTCGGTTCATTCCTCATTTTCTCCGCCCTCTTCGTTGGCATCTGTTACCCCATCACTGGTATGTGGCAGTGGGGCGGCGGTTGGTTGAAAACCATGGACACGCCTTTCTACGATTTCGCGGGCTCCACGCTTGTTCACTTGGTCGGTGGCGCCGGTGCTCTCGCCGGTGTGCTCGTTCTCGGGCCCCGTCTCGGCAAGTACAAAGACGGGAAGATGTTCCCCATGCTGGGCCACTCGATGCCCCTCGCCACCATCGGCGTGTTCCTCCTCTGGCTAGGTTGGTTCGGTTTTAACGGCGGCTCGGTCCTCTCGGCCAACCCCGCGCTTACTTCGCTGGTGCTCGTCACCACCTGTCTCGCCGCCGCCGCTGGTGGTTTTGTCTCCGCCATGGTTTCCTGGATCGTGATCAAGAAGCCCGATCTCTCGATGACGCTGAACGGCATTCTTGCCGGCCTCGTGGGCATCACCGCCGGCGCCGATCAAATGTCCCCCATGAATGCCATCATCATCGGTGCCATCGCGGGAGCCATCGTGGTGTTCGCGGTTCTGTTCTTCGACAAGGTCAAGATCGACGATCCGGTCGGAGCCATCTCGGTGCACGGCGTGTGCGGCATCTTCGGCACCTTGGCCGTCGGCATGTTCGGTGCCCTCGCCAGCGGCGCGCAGTTCTTCGCCCAGGTCAAGGGCGCTCTCGCGGTGGGCCTTTTCGCCTTCGTCTTCGCTTTCGCCACCTTCTACGTGCTCAAGCTCGTCCTCGGTCTGCGTGTCAGCGCCGAGGAAGAGATCGAGGGTCTCGATATCGGCGAGCATGGCAACGAGGCTTATCCCGACTTCACCGCCGTTCACAAATAAGGCCCACCTTTTACCAAGCGGCGCGTGGTGACAAACCTTGCGCCGCTTCGGTGAACGGTCCTAAAAAACATCGAATCTTTTAAATACTTACCCGCATGAAACTAATCATCGCCATCATCAAGCCTTTCAAACTCGAGGAGGTTAAGGAGGCTCTCTCCGAAATCGGCGTCGAGGGCATGACCGTCACGGAGGTCAAGGGCTTTGGCCGTCAAAAAGGCCACACCGAGATCTACCGCGGCTCCGAATATACCGTCGATTTCCTTCCCAAGGTGAAACTTGAGATCGTGGTTGCCGACGAAGTCGTCGGAAAAACCGTCGATGCCATCGCCAAGGCCGCGAAGACCGGCAAGATCGGTGACGGCAAGGTCTTCGTCGTCGCTCTGGAGGATGCGATCCGCATCCGCACCGACGAACGCGGCGACGCCGCCATCTAACGACCTTTTGATCGCAGTCTCCGCTGAAGTTTTCAGCGCCTGTTTGGCCGGCCTTCCTTATGGAGGGTCGGCCTTTTTTATCGGTGAAGCCCGAAAAAGACCAGCGGTGCAAATTCGCGCGCGGAAAAGTTTTATGAGCGCTAGTGTCTTATGACGAGAGAGTTGAATTTAAGGATGAAAATAATAACATGATGAGCGGAATTCATGGCTTGGCTCGTGCTTGCTCGGCATTTGTCCATGAAGTCATTCCTGAAAATCATCTTCTGTTCGCTGGCTTTGGCCGGCGCAGCCTTCCCCACTTTCGCGCAGGAGGCTGCTCCGGCGCCTGCCGCCGAGGTCGCCGCCCTGCCGGCTCCGGCCGAGCCGACAGTCGAGCAACGTCTGGCCGATATCGAGGCCTACATGAACAACACCGCCCGGGTGACCGAAGCAGGCCAGTCCAAGATTTCCGGCCCCGGCCCCGGCCATAACGCGTGGCAAATGGTGAGCACGGCGCTGGTCATTTTCATGACCCTGCCGGGCCTCGCGCTTTTTTACGGTGGTTTGGTGCGCAAAAAGAACGTGCTCTCCGTGCTCGCCCAGTGCATGGGCATCGCCGGTCTGGTCACCATCCTTTGGTGGGCCGTCGGTTACAGCCTCGCCTTCGGCAGTGGTGGCAACGCCATCATCGGCGGTCTCGGGAACGCGATGCTGAAAGGCGTCGAGCCCGGCGTCACGGGCGCGGGTTACTACTGGATCAGCGACATGATGTGGGCGATGTTTCAGCTCTCCTTCGCCATCATCACGCCGGCGCTCATCGTCGGCGCCGTCGCCGAGCGCATGAAGTTTTCCGCCGTGCTCTTGTTTGTGGGGGTCTGGATGTTCGCGGTCTATTTCCCCTTCGCCCACATGGTCTGGGCGACCGACGGTCTGATGTGCGGCCCGCTAAACCCGAACGCCGCGATCAAGGCGATCGACTTTGCGGGCGGCACCGTGGTTCACATGACCTCAGGCTGGTCGGCGCTCGTGCTCTGCATCATCCTCGGGCCCCGTCTGGGCTTCGGCAAGGAGAAGATGACCCCGCACTCCATGGTGCTGGTCACCGTCGGCACCGGCATGCTTTGGGTTGGCTGGTATGGGTTTAACGCCGGCTCCGCACTGGGCGCCGACGCCATCGCCTCCAACGCTTTCGCCACCACCACGCTGGCCGCCGCCACCGCCGGCTTCGTCTGGGGTATCGCGGAATGGGTGCTCAAGGGCCACGCCTCCGTCCTTGGTTTCTGCTCCGGTATCGTGGCCGGTCTGGTGGTCATCACCCCCGGCGCGGGTTTCGTTTCCCCGACCTCCGCCGTCATCATCGGTGTGCTCGCCGGCATCGTGCCCTTCGTTTTTATCAGCTACCTGAAGGCCAAGTTCGGCCTCGATGACGCCCTCGACACCTTCGGCATTCACGGCGTGGGCGGCACCCTCGGTGCCATCCTCACCGGCGTATTTGCCGACGAGAAGGTCAACTGGGTGGTCGCCGGCCTTAAGGAAGGCCTGCTGGTCGAGCAGCTCAAGGCGGTCGCGCTGACCATCGTCTGGAGCGTGGTCGCGACCGCGATCATCGCCTACGCGATCAAGGCGCTTATCGGGCTTCGCCCCACCGCCGAAGTGGAGCGTCAGGGTCTCGACATCAACGAGCACGGCGAAGAGGGTTACGCAGAATAATCCCCGTCCCGATCTTTTAACCACGCCTACCTACCCGCATGAAACTTATTATCGCCATCATCAAACCCTTCAAACTCGAGGAAGTGAAGGAAGCGCTCGCCGCCATCGGCGTCGAGGGCATGACCGTCACCGAGGTCAAGGGCTTCGGCCGCCAAAAGGGCCACACCGAGATCTACCGCGGCAGCGAATACACCGTCGATTTCCTGCCCAAGACGAAGATCGAAATCGTGGTTGGCGACGACCTCGCCGGCAAGGCCGTCGATGCCATCGCGGGCGCCGCCAAGACCGGCAAGATCGGAGACGGCAAGATCTTCGTGCAAAACGTGATCGATGTCGTCCGCATCCGCACCGACGAGCGGGGCGAAGCGGCGGTCTGATGGGCGTTTGGCGAGGCGGGCAAAATCCCGCCGCTCCCGCGGCGGGCTACATCCCGCCTCTCGCTTTCGCCTCCGGGGTAGCCCTGCGCGGAGGCGCGGGGAGGTTTGGCGTTCGCCACGGACTTCGCGCGCGAGCGCCGGGAGGCGTTCGCCGAGGCGGGCCAAGATCCCGCCGCTTGCTCGCCAGGCTGCCGGGCATTCCGCGCTTGAGGGCGCTCTTGCTCTTTGGCATCGAGCGGCGGCTCTTCGAACCCCTGTAGTCGCGAGTCGGGGATATCGGTGCGGCTCAAAAGATTTTTTGAAAACACAGGTAAGATTTTCAACTCACGCCGCGTCTGTAGGCAGGTCCCACAATGGGCCCATTCGAAATATAACCATGAAAATCATCATCAAATCCCTCCTGGCCTCGCTGCTGCTTTCGGCCGCCGCGTTCGCGGGCGATCTCGTCAATGTCGCCGGCGCGAGCAAGATCGCGGTGAACGGCTATGACCCCGTCGCCTTCTTCACCGTCAAAAAGCCCGTCAACGGCTCGCCCGCCATCACGCAGGAATATCTAGGCGCGACCTACATCTTCGCCAGCGAAGAGAACAAGGCGCTATTCGCCGCCCAGCCCGAGAAATATGCCCCGCAATGCGGCGGCTTCTGCGCCTTCGGCGTGAGCGTCGGCGCACTTTTCCCGGTGGACATCTCCACTTGGCAGGTGCGCGACGGTAAGCTCTACCTTAACCTTAATCAGGATATCGTTAATAAGTTCAACGCCGATTTCGCGGCCAACGTCGCCAAGGCTGACAAAAACTGGCCCGACTTAGTGAAGAAGCACTCGAAGTAGGCCCTGCCGGATGGGGGCGGGTGCAATCGAGAGCGAGCTTCGTGCATCGGCAAGGAGGCCCGGCAAGGGTGTCCCGCCCCCGTTCTTATTCGCCGGGCAAACGCCCGTGCCACTGCGAACCGAGCCGACGGCACTTGCGATTATGTGGCGGGGGGCGGTGGGATGGTTTTCGCTGGCCCGCCGCCGCCGCCGGCACAGTTTGAGCAGTCATGACGAGCGTGGAGATTAACTGGCCGGAAGCGTTGCGCTCCACCGGTGGCGAATACGCCGCCACAGTGGATGCTCTGCGTCAGATCCTGCTCTCCGGACTTCGCATCGCTCTCCGCGATCGCAGGGATGTAGGCGAGGCTCAGTTGGAGGACTTCACCCAAGACGCCCTGCTCCGCATCCTTGATCAACTTGACCAGTTCCGCGGACGCAGCAAATTCACGACTTGGGCGCACACGATCACCCTCAACATCGCTTTTACCGAACTGCGCCGTAAACGTTGGCAGGATGTTTCCCTCGATGCCCTCACTGCGGACGGCCGTCTGCTCCATGAGCCCGCCACCATGCCAGACTCTTCCTCGCTCGAGGACGCGGAGTCCAACCGCATCCTCGCGGCGCTCCGCGAGGCGGTCGCCACCCACCTCACCGAGCGGCAACGCGCCGCCATCGCGGGCGAGTTGAGCGGCCTGCCTTTTGACCAAATATCCCAGTTGCTCGGCCTCAACCGAAATGCCGCCTACAAACTCCTTCACGATGCGCGTCGTGCGCTGAAACGACACCTAGTCGCCAGGGGTGTATCCGCAGACGACATCCGCACCGCCTTTTCCCCATGATTCCGCTCAACGCCCGACAAATCGCAGAGTTCGTTCGTATGGTCGGCCAGACCCGTGAGCAGGAAATGGTGTGCGACCAATGCCTGCGTCATCTCTCCGAGTTTGCCGAAACCCGACTGACGGGAAAAACTCCCGATGAAGCCCTTTCCGCCGTGGCACAGCACCTCTCGGTCTGCCCGGAATGCGCCGAGGAATTCGACGCGCTGCAAAAGATCCTGCGCGACACCCGGTGAGCACGCCCGCCTCCGCCCGCCAGCCCGCCGATCCGACGAGGTACGTCGTACCGACGGAGCCGGTTCACCAAAAGACTCTTAGCCCCGGTTGGAAACACCTTGGAGTGGCGCAAGGTGAATCTAGGCGGCACTAATTCCAATTCGCTTTCAAAGTGATTCTAATTGGCCGAGGACGGCCAACCCTACATCGGATGCTTTGTGTAGTGTTGGACGTCCCTGGCCAATTTTTGATGATAGTCTCATTTTGATCGCGAAATCAGAATAAAGCCATGCTCCGGGCGCTCGCGGCTTACCGGGTCACGGGGCTTTTTGACACGGTGCCGCTGAAAGACGACAGGCGCGATGCGGATGGTAAATAACTGCTTGGTAACTGTTTTGGTGGGAGTGCCTCCCTGGTTTCTGGTTCCCGCGGGGCGTCTTTGCGGCGGGAATATGCGGATTTGACGCGTTACAAGGAATATTAGGGCGAGAACACGGAGCGCCAGGTCGAGTGCAGGCGGTTTTTTGAGCCGCGAATGGGTTTGCGTAGACCGCAGGAGACATTGGCGCAAGTAGCAAGCAGAGCCAGCCCTCGCACACAGAAACCGAGACCAGGTACAGCCACGGGCTGTCCAAAAACGATGATTTCGCGCCCATCCGCATTTAACCCGAAATCCGAAGTGGATCGCCGCGATCTGGCGCAATCTGCTGGTCATCTGCTCGTTTGTTCACCCGCTCAATGCACTATTCAGTGCACCTCGGGATTCACGAACGACCATCTGATCCAACTTCTTGCGCCATC
>JBBRHC010000105.1:0-10663 GCA_038223295.1 Opitutales bacterium | reverse complement strand
CCGCCCGCCCGGCCCGCCCGGGCGGAGGCGCGGCGGGGTGCGGCGACCCCGCCCTACATGGGGACGTCGAAGCGGAGGGTGGGGCCGGCGCCGACATCGGTCTTGAAGGTGCTGCTGCTCTGGGCGATGGCGCGGCCAGTCACGTCGAAGAGGGCGTGGGGCGAGACGCCAGGGGCGGAGGCGGCGGCGAAAAGTTTGTCGGTCTTGAGGGGCTGGACAGGGAGCGTGGCGCTGGCCCGCAGGCCACCGAAGGCACCACCCGTGGCAGTGAGGCCGGCGGAACTGGTGGCACCAACGCTCGTGGAGAAACCGGCGGAGGCGGAGGCACCGAGCGAGACGCCGCCTCCGACCGAGAGGCCGGCGCCGAGGCTGGCATCGAGGCCGAAACCGGCGGAGGCGCCGGCGGAGAAGGTGGCGGCGGCGCCGATGCTGACGCCGCCTCCGACGCTGAGGCCGGCGGAGGCGCCGGCGCGCAGGCTTTCGAGGCCGTTGGCGGTGGCGATGCCGCGGGCGGCGGTGGGGTCGCCGGCGTCGGCGGCGAGTTGCGAGGCGTCGCCACCGGGGAGATCGAAGGCCTGGTCGGTCTTGGCCTTGGTGGCGCCGCCGGCCTGGTCGAATTTATAACGCGGCTGCGACATGGACAGCGTGACGCCGGCGCGCAGGGGGACGCCGTTTTCGGAGAAAAAATCCATCGTCTGCTTATAGGAATCGACGACGCCGACGAACTTGAAGGCGCCCCACTCGAAGGTGACTTCGCTGAGCACCTGGGGGGGCGGGTTGGGGCCTTCGCCGGGGGTGGTCTGGAGCATGCGCTCGACTTTGTTGGTCTTGCTGCGGACGTCGTCGCCGGTGTCGGAGGAGTCGAAGAGGAGGTCGAGGTTGAGCTTGGCGCTGGAGGAGCTGGCGGTCTGCTGGGCCTGGCCGCCCTCGCCCTGGGTGTTGACGGTGATACTGTATTCGAGGCTGGCGGGGTTGAAATCCACGGGGACGGTGAGGTCGCCGGAGGAGGTCTTGAAGGTGAACTGCGCCTTCTTGAATTCGCTCGAGATGATCATGGGGGGCGAAGGGCGAAGGGCGAGGGTTGAGGGGGGAGCGCCCGCGAGCGGGCGGCCTACGAGAGAAGGAGGGTGCGAGCGGGCGGTGGGTTTTCAGGCGAGCTGGAGGCCTTCGTGGACGAGGTGGAGCTCCTCGACGGCGATCTCGGCGCCCTTGGCGTTGAGGTCGCTGGATTTGAACTTAACGGGCAGGGCGCGGTTGAGTTTCCAGGTGCGGATGACGGTCTTGCCGTCGAGGTCGAGGTGGCGGATCTGGACGTCCATTCGGTGGGTGTAGGAGCCGCCGAGGGTGACTTGGTGGAACCAGTGCCAGAGGTCGCGATTCAGGGTCATGCCGCGGCGGAGGATGACGGTGGCGAAGGTGACGGGGCCGACGCGCTGGTGGGCGCCGTAGTTGAGGCCGCCCTCCTTGATGACCTTGGGCTCCATGGTGGCCTCGAAGCCGGTGCACTCGGCGAAGGCGCCGCCGGCGAGGTCGCGGGTGGCGTTGGTGTTGCCGTCGGATTTGAGCCGGTTTTCGGTGAAAACCAGTTCGTAGCGGAAGTTGCCGTAGGGCGTGGCGTCGGACTCGGGCATGGGGGGGGGGCGGCGGGTCAGGCGGGCGATTGGAGGGCGGCGACCTGGCCCTCGCGGAGGGCGAGGACGACGGTGATGAGGCCGATGGGGTGGGAGGGGACGAAGCGGACCTCGGCGAGGACGCGGCCGTTATCGAGGTCGTTTTGCGAGGTGGTGGTGGCGTCGCAGCGCACGGTGTAGGCCTCGGCGGCGGAGGCTCCGGAGAGGGCGCCGGCGGCGTAGAAATCGGCGAGGAGGCGCTCGAGCTGGCCTTGGATCTCGCGCCAGAGGAGTTCGCCGGAGGGCTCGAAGATCAACGAGTCGCCGAGGTGGCGGGCGGCGCGCAGGATGGCGGCGGTGAGGCGGCTGACGCAGGCGGGGCGATGCCGGGCGACGAGGCTGGTGGTGACGTCGGAGAGCACGCGCGGGCCGTCGGGGGTGCGACCGAGGAGGGAGACGCGCTCGATGAGGGCGCGGCGCGCGCCGGGGGCGGGGTCGAGTTGCAGGGCCGTGGCGGCGAGCGCGGGGGCGAAGTCGAACACGCCGCGGAGCGGCTGCGCGCCGAGGCTGTGGCCGACTCCCAGGGCGGGCACGGTGCGGGCGAGCACGCCGGCGAAGACGCCATCGGGCGGCTCGAGGCCGCCGGGCAGACTCTCGGCCCCGGGGGTGACGAGCCAAGGGTAGGCGAGCTGGACAAAGGCGGAGGCGATGCCGGCGGGCATATCGGTGGTTTGCGCGAGGCCGTGGAGCTGCATGGGGTCGTCGAGCAGGCGCATGAGCTCGCCGTCGGAGCCGGGGGCGGGGAGGGGCAAGGCGAGCAGGAGCTGGGCGTCGCGGCGCTGGTTGCGCGGGTCGCGCAGGAAGAGGGCGGCGGTGCGCACGACCGCGCACCACTGGATGTAGCCGGCGGTGGTGCAGGCGGGGGACGGGGAGATATGGCGCACCTCGTCGGGGGCGGGCCGCACCTCGGGTGCGCACTCGACGAAGACCTCGGGCGAGGGCGGGAGCGGGGCGAGGCCGGTGGGCTGGAGGGTGGCGTCGGCGACGATCTCGGGCAGGTCGGGGAAACAGAGGGTGGTGGCCTCGGCGAGGCCGAGGAGCACGCCGTGGCCGCGCCAGGTGTCGCGTCGCTGGAGCGAGGGAAACGAGGTGCCGGAGTAGCCGGGGAAGAGGAGGCGTAGCCGCACGAGACGGGTGGCGGCGGCGGCGGCGAGGGTGGCGGGCGAGGCGTTGGCGGGCAGGGGCGCGGGCGTCCAGGGGTCGCCGGAGCGGACGACGAAACAACGCGCGCCGCCCTGGCGGAAAAACGAGCGCACGGCGGCGCCGAGCCAGGTGGCGTGGCGGAAGCCCATCGCGTCGGGCGGACGGGTTTCCCAGGCGAAGAGCTGGTCGAAGGCGGCGAAACTTTCCAGCGGCACGGGGGTGTCGAGGAGGGGATCCAGGTCGGCGACGGGCACGGCCTGCTCGCGCCAGCCCTGGTTTTGCAGCCAGCGCCTGGCGGGCGCGGGCACGGGGGTGGGGCGGCGGGCGACGTAGCCGACGAAGCAGACGATGTCGGCCCGGTTGGGCGACGCGGCGACGACGGAAGGGGCTTCTTTGAAGAGAAGGCCGGGCATGGGGGGCGAAGGGCGAGGGGCGAGGGGCGGACCGGGGGGGCGGCTGATCCCGCTGCTCCCGCAGCGGGCTACGGGGGGCGGGGGGGCGGGCTACGGGAGACGGGGGATCGGAGCGGCGGGGTGCGGCGACCCCGCCCTACATTGGGGGCATCACTCGATGTCCATGCCTTCGGAGGAGAGGACTAGCTCCTCCATGGCGATGTCGCCGCCTTTGCCGGCGAGGGTCGGTCCCGTGTACTTGAGCGGGATGACACTCTGCAACTTCCACTTGCGGACGGGCTCGCCGGTCTCGTCCTTGAGCGTGATGACGATGTCGCGCTTGGCTTTGTAGCCGGTCTCGCGGGTTTGCTTGATCCAGGCGAAGAACTCGCCCGAATCGATGACGCCACGCTTGAGCGTGATGTCGCCGACCTTGTGCATGAGGGGGATTTTTTTGACGTGGTTTTCCTTGGCGTTGCCGTTGCGGTATTCGGCGAGGACGGACTCGGTGACGAGGCCGGAGGCGTCGGCGAAACCGCCGAGCTCGGACTCGGGGTCGACGCCGGGGGAGTTGAGGTTGACGGTGAAATTAAACGCGCCGTAGGGAGTGCTGCGTGGCATGGGGGGAGGGGGTCGGGGGAAGGGTTGGGTGGGGGCGGCGGGCGGGGCGCGTTAGGTGCGGCTGTCGGCGGTCTTTTGGCCGATGCGGAAGATGACGAACTCGGCGGGCTTGATCACGGCGACGCCGATGAGGCAAATGAGGCGGCCGTTATCGAGGTCGTTCTGGGTCATGGTGGAGCGGTCGCACTTCACGAAAAAGGCCTGCTCGGGCTTGTCGCCGAGGAGGGCGCCGTTGACCCATTCGTTGTGCAGGAAGCTGACGATGGTGTCGCGGATGTTGGCCCAGAGGCGCTCGCCGTTGGGCTCGAACACGGACCACTGGGTGCCGCTGTCGATGGAGTGTTCGAGGTAGAGGAAGTAGCGGCGGACGTTGACGTATTTCCACTCGGGATCGGAGGAGGTGGTGCGTGCGCCCCACACGCGGTTGCCGCGGCCGGCGAAGTAGCGGAGACAATTCACACCAAGGGGGTTGAGGACTTCCTGCTCGCCGGTGGTGACGAGGCGTTCGAAGCGGATGGCGGAGCGGATGACCTCGTTGGCGGGGGCTTTGTGGACGCCGCGTTCGTTGTCGTTGCGGGCGTAGATGCCGCAGACGAAGCCGGAGGGCGGGAGCACGAGTTCGGCCTGGAGCCAGGGGTCGGCGGGGTTGAAATCGGGGTTGGGCGCGACGACCCACGGGTAGTAGAGGGCTGCGTATTTGGAATCGATCTTGCCCTTGAAAGCCTGGGCGCCGCCGACGAGCTGGCTGCGCGGGACGTCGAGCACGGCGATGCGGTAGGAGCGGCGTTTCTCGGCGTGGGCGATGAGCTCGAGGGCGACGGAGTTGGACCCGCTGATGACGAGGGAGGGGAACTCGGTGTGGCCGGGGGAGGCGACGATCGAGACGTCCTCGATGCCCTCGATGATGGCGAGGGCGTCCTTGTAGTTTTGCAGGATGGGGACGGCGTCGGTGCCGCTGGTGAGGTTGATGGTCCGGACCTCGCTGTTGGCGTCGGGGGCGAAGGCGGCGAGCAACTGGAAGCCGGTGACGGCGGGGCCGACGTCGAAGGCGTAGGCCTGGGAGAGCTGGGCGGCGGCGGTGGCGGGGGTGGTGGCGAGGATGTTGCCGATGAAACGTTTGTGGAGCGGATCGAGCCCGAGATCGTCGTATTCGGTGAGGTGGCCGTCGGCGTCGAGGGTGGTGACCTTGAGGGTGAGGAGCTGCATGCCGGAGACCTCGTCGGCGTCGACGGGGGCTTGGACGGCGGGGGCGGCGGTGCGCCAGACGCCGTTTTGTTTGGCGAGGATGACGGCGGGGTTGGAGTTGATGCGGAGGACGCTGCCGTCGATGGCGGCGGAGGCGGATTTGACGGAGGTGGCGGCGGCCTTGATCGCGATGGTGATGACGGCGGGATCGGCGACGGTGCCGCCGGACGCGCCGGGGAAACGGGCGACGAAGCGGGAGGTCTGGGCGTTGACCAGATCGAGGCCGCCGGCGGCGGTGGAGGCGCCGGCGACGCGGGAAACGTAGAGGCGCGCGCCGCCCTCGTTGAAGTAGGCCATGACGGCGTGCGCGAGGTAGTTGATCTTGGGGTCGGCCGGGGCGGCGTAGGCAAAGTCGTCCAAGCCGCCGTAGGTGATCTCGAAGTCGGCGAAGTTGGTGATAAGCTCGGGGATGACGCCGACGGGGCCGCTGCGGGCGGGGCCGACAAAGGCGGTGGTGCTGGTGCTGACGCCTTCGATGGATTTGCTACGGAAGCTGGTCTCTTCGACGAAGACTCCGGGGGCTAGGTATTCGGGCATGTGGTGGGTGGGTTGAGTTGTTTTTGGGAGCGGGGCGGGCGGGGCGCGGACGGAAAGGGGGGCTCAGGGCGGGAAGGGGTAGCGGCGGCTGTAGGTGCGGCCGGGGCTGAGGGCGAGGGGCGCGGGGTCGATGTCGGCGGGGGCGGCGACGGGGGCGGTGCGGAGCGTGGTCCAGTCGGCGGGGGCGGGGCCGGGCGGGGGGAAAACGACTTCGAGGCGCGCGGCGGTCTCGATGGTGACGACCTCGTCCTCGGTGGCGCCGGGGGCGAAGTTTTTAAGGCCGGGGATGGCGATGAGCGTCTCGCCGCGCGCGTCGGACTGGCCGTAGCCGAGCGGGGCGTCGTCGGCGGTGGCGATGACGCGGGCGAGGGCGTGGGGGATGGGTGCGCCGGAGGCGTTGGACACGAGAACGCGGACCTGGGCCCAGCCGGCGGGCACGCGCGCGGCGGGGGCGGGCAGGAGCTCGAGGTCGATGGGGGTGAAGAGCGAATTCGGCGGACGAGCGCCGCCGGGTCCGGTCAGGTCGGGATCGGGGTCGAGCGGGAGATCGAGGGTGAATTTGCGCGGCAGATAGGTGCCGGTGGGGTCGGAGACCTCGCCGGTCAACTGAAGGGCGAGCGGGGCGACGACGGCGGCGGGCGCGAGGCTGGCGAGGTCGAAGGTGGCGGCGTAGGCCTCGAGGCCGGCGACGTGGGTGATGACGCTGAGGCCGCCGAGGTTGCGCACGAAGCGCAGGTGGCCGGCCTGGGGTGGCGAGGCGACGGCGACGAGCGGCAGCGGGATGGGGGCGCGGGTGATGGCGTCGATCCAGCGAATGGCACCCAGCACCCGGTGCTCGCTGCGGTATTTCACGGCGCGGTCTCCTGAAGATCGTCGGTGTAGGTGAAGCGGATGGCCACGACGGGCGCGCCGTCGGGGAAGCGGTCCGCGCCGATGCGCACGGTGCGGGCGATGAAGGGATAACTCAGCCGGTAGCCGCGGTGGGCGGTTTCCCAGATGCGGGCCATCTCCTCGGGCGGGAGCTCGGCGGGCGCGAGGTTGATCTGTTCGTCGGGTGCCCAGGCGGCGTCCTCGGTGAGCGAGCTGCGGTCGAGGAAGGCGTGGAAGTGGATCTCCTTCATGACCCAGGCGAGCAGGGTGTGCTCGTCCTCGGCGTCGTCGGCCCAGATGGTGAGAAGGAAATGCAGATCGACGCCGAGCGGGCCGACCGAGGGGCCGTGGCGGACGTTGCGCAGGTGGGTGTTGAGCGAGACGCGGTGGAGGAACAGGGAGACCGTGACGCTCGGGATGTCGGCGGTGGAGCTGAAGCGGGACGAGCTGAGCACGGCAAAATCGGCCGCCGGCAGCGCGGGCACGCCGGGCGGGGGGGCGTAGGTCGCGTGGCGCTGCGCGAGGTAGTCGCGCAACGACTGGGTGAAAGAGTGGATGGCGAGGTGATTGGCCATGGGGCGGCGGCGCGGGCGGGGAGACCGGGGGCTGGTCGGGAGCGGGTCGGCGGCGGGACGGGGAAGGACCGGAAACGGGCGGGTCGGGTGAAAAACGGGTCGGGGGCGGGGAGCGGGAACGGAAGTGGGAAGGTGGAAACGGGGAGCGAAGGGGGGACGGATTACGTAAGGGTCGGTAAACTCGGGCTGTGAATTACCCTAGTGCTAATATTATGTAATGTTTTTGATCGCCCTTTGGATCTGCCAAGTAAAGTGCTGTATTAAATTAATTAACGTAATCTACGTAAAAAATACGTGCTTGGTTTACGAGATTACCGGTCGGCTAACGGCAGCTTATGACGTGGAGTAAACCCCCAGCCCTTATCAATGTTTTTGTAGTAGCCTTGCGTAAGCTAACGATTTTTAGACATATGTCAGAGGAGCGTGAAGGGGCGGGCGGAAGGGGCGGGTCGGCGAGGCGGTGGATCCCGCTGCTCCCGCGGCGGGCTACGGTTTGGCGCGGACCTGGGCGGACACGCGCGGACCTGGGCGCGCCCGCGTATCCCTGCGCGGGGGCGCGGGGAGGGTTGACCCTACTCGCACGATTCGGACGGCGGGGTGCGGCGACCCCGCCCTACACGGGGGCTACAGGCCGAGGGTGGCGGCCTGGCGCTGGAAGCTGGAGAGGGCGCGGGCGGCGTCGGGGTTGTCGATGGATACGAGGCGCCAATCCCAGGGTTTCCAGGAATTGCGGCGCCAGCGAAAGGCGGTGGGCGTGTGGCTGGCGGCGGAGGCCTGGATGGCGCCTTGCGCGACCGGGCTGCCGCTACCGCTGAAACGCATGAGGGCGCGGGTGACGGCGCTGTTTTTGGACGGGTCCATCACCAGTTCGGATTTTTCCCGGCGGAGATTGCAGACGACGAAGTGGGCGCGGATCTGGGCGGCGAGTTGGATCGCGCCGGCGCGGTCGAGCCCAAAGCCGTCGGCGTAGTCGTCACCCAAGAGGCGGCCGAGGGCCTCGGTATCCTTGTCCTCGATGGCGGCGATCACCTCGTCCCACGCGCGCTCCACCCCGCGGCCAGCGCTAAAAAAGGGGAGGGCTAGCCAGAGGCCGAGGATCAGGACAAGGCCCAGGACAACGAGGGCTACGCGGCGGGAGGGGAGGGCGAGTTGCATGGGCGGGGAAGTTGCGCCGTAGGCAAAGGCGGATCGGCGCGGCGACAACCCAGGGGCGAAAAAAAACGGGGGCGCGGCGGGCGCCTGGCTCGATCCCGCCGGGGCGCGGCCCCGGGCGGTCGATGCGGGGGTGGCGGGCGGGGGCGGCGGTGTCGGTGGCGGAGGTGGCGGCCTATTTGAAGGCGGCCCAGACGCGCTGGACGTCGTCGTTGTCCTCCAGGGCGTGGAGGAATTCGCCGACCTCGGCGCGCTCGGTGTCGTTGAGTTCCGGATACGTCTTGGCGAGGTATCCCATCTCGGAGGTGACGACGTGCCAGCCGTTGGCCTTGAGCCAGCCGGAGACGGCGTGGATGGCGGAGAGCTCGCAGAGGAAACGCGCGCCCGAGGCGCCCTCGGCGGGGATGTCGTCGTTCTCGGCGTGGGCGAGGGCGGCGAAATCGTTGGCCCCGGCCTCGATGGCGGCGGCCTCGAGATCGGGCGAGGCGAGGGTGGTGTGGGCCTCGACGATGCCGAGGTGGTCGAAGAGGAACTTGTTGGAGCCGGTGGTGCCGAGGATGCCTTTTTTGAAGAGCACGCGCATCTCGGGGGCGAGGCGCTGGACGTTGTCGGTGTAGCACTCGACGACGACGGGGATCTTGTGCGGGGCGTAGCCCTCGAAGGTGACGGCGCTGATGTCGATTTTCTCGCCGCCGGTGCCGGCGCCCTTGTGCACGGCGCGCTCGATGGCGTCGCGCGTGACGGAGGCTTTTTTGGCCTTTTCGACGGCGGTGAAAAGGCGGGCGTTGGCGGACAGATCGCCCCCGCCGAGTTTGGCGGCGACGGTGATTTCCTTCACCAGTTTGCCGACGAGCTGACCTTTGCGGTTGTTAACGACGGCGCGTTTCGCGTGAAGCCATTGGCGTCCCATAAGAGTAGTGGAGTGGTGGGGTTGAAACGGGTTGGTTAACCACGGATGGCACGGCGGGGCACGGAGAAAACCGTCGCGGGCGAATTTTTTAGCCGCGAGGTCGGAAAGCCCTGGCGCGGGCGGTGTGGGTGGATCGGGGCGGGGCGGGCGGGGCGATAGGGCGGGCGAGGCGAGGCGGGAATCCCGCTGTTCCCGCAGCGGGCTACGTTACGACGGTTGCGTCGCTTCGCCCTGCGCGGGAGCGCAGGGAGCGGTGGCGGGCGTCGCCTTGGACGAATTTGATGCGTCGAGGGCACGGGTTGCCGGACGCTTGCGCACCGTATTCGTCGGGGCAGCATCGGGCGCCATGGAGACTGAATCGGTTTTTCGGCGGCATGAGCGGCTGGTGGTGGCGCTGGCCACGACGGCGGTCGGGGCGCTGGCCGTCGCGGGCGCGTTGCCCGAGACGGTGGCGGAGGGGAGTTTTTTCGCCGGGCTGGGGCTGGCTTTGCTTTTGCAGGGGCTGGCGCGGGATTTGTTCACGCTCGCGCATCGCGCGAAGCGGCGGCGGGAAGGCGCGGCGGGGGGCGGGACGGAGCACTTGGCGTGCATGTGCCTGGAATCGACGGTGGGTCTGCCGCTGGTGCTGGGCGGGGTCGCGCTCACGGTGGCCGCCGCCGACAGCGTGTTGAGCCTCGCGCCCTGGGTTTGGCCGCTATGCGCGGGTTTGGTCTGGGGCGCGGGCTACGCGATCCGCGATTTGGTGGTGGAGTGGCGTCCCCGCTGGCGCATCAAACGGGTGAGCAACCACGGCTCGATCTTGGTGCAATGGCGCGCACCGGTGGCAAAGCTCTGAGCGGGCGCCGCGCGGTGGGCGTGGCGCTGGCGGGGTGCGAGCGCTTGGCATGGGGTTGCGCGCGCGGGTCAGCCGGTTTTTTTGCCGCTGGCGAGGAGCGTTTCAAAGTGCGGGGCCTCCGCTTCGCGCGCGACGGTGACGACCTCGATGGACGCGAAGCCGGCGGTTTGCAGAAAACCGTGGAGGGTGTTTTCCGTGAAACCGAGCCACACGTCGGCGTAGAGCTCGCGGGCTTTTTCAAAGTCGTGTTCGCGCAGGTCGAGGACGAGGAGCTGGCCGCCGGGTTTGAGGATGCGGTGGGCCTCGGCGATGGCGGTCTGGGGGTGCTGGGCGTGGTGCAGGGCCTGGCTGAGGATGGCGAGATCGACGGAGGCGTCGGCGAGCGGCACCTGCTCGATGTCGCCGAGTTTATAGGCGAGGTTGGCGAGGCCGTTTTTCTCGGCGAGCGCGGCGCCGACCTCGACCATCTTGGGCGAGCTGTCGATGCACCAGACCTGTTTGGCGCGGCGGGCGAGGAGTTGCGAAACGAGTCCTTCGCCGGCGCCGAGGTCGGCCACGATGATGGGCGGGGCGAGGCGGAGGGCGAGGTGGCCGAGGGCTTCCCAGGATCGGCCGGGGCAGTAGTTTTTGCCTAGGCGACCGGCGATGAGGTTAAAGTATTCCTCCTGGCGGGCGCGGCGTTTGGCGAGGGCGCGGGCGAGGCCGGCGCGGTC
>JBBRHC010000104.1:0-10848 GCA_038223295.1 Opitutales bacterium | reverse complement strand
GAGATGGCGCAAGAAGCTGGATCAGATGGTCGTTCGTGAATCCCGAGGTGCACTGAATAGTGCATTGAGCGGGTGAACAAACGAGCAGATGACCAGCAGATTGCGCCAGATCGCGGCGATCCACTTCGGATTTCGGGTTAAGTCTGGAAACGGGAGCCGTCTCCCTGGCCTTTGTCTTCGGATTAGCCGCCCGAGGCTGCGCGCCAAAGCAGGAAGACCAGCAACTGGGCGCAGAAGACGCGCAGTAACATGACGAAGGGATAGACCGCCGCGTAGGCCACGGCCGGCGCGTCGCTTTGGGTGGTCTGTTGGGCGAAGGCGAGGGCGGGCGGGTCGGTCATCGAGCCGGCGAGCAAACCGCAGAGCTCGGCGTAGTTGAGTTTTTTCCAGGCGCGGGCCACCACGCCGACCACGATGAGTGGCACGGCGGTGACCAGGGCGCCGCAGGCCAGCCACCATAGACCGTCTCCCTCAAAAAGGATGGAGACGAATTTTTCGCCCGACTTTATGCCCACCGCCGCGAGGAAGAGGGTGATGCCGATCTCGCGCAGCGCCAGATTCGAGCTCGGGGGCAGGTGCCAGACGAGCGAACCGGTGTTGGCCAGACGCGCGAGCAGGATGGCGACGATCAGCGGTCCGCCGGCGAGGCCGAGTTTCACCGGGGCGGGCAGGCCGGGCACGAGCAGCGGTATCGAACCGACCAATACACCGAGCAGGATGCCGATGAAAAACGGGATGGGGTGCGGGTGCTCGAGCGCCTTGGGCGAGTTGCCCACGACCTTGGCGGCGGCCTCGATGCCCGGCTCCTCGCCCACCACCATGAGCAAGTCGCCGAATTGCAGCCGGAACCCCGAGCTCGGGGTGAACTCCAGGCCCTGGCGCGTGACGCGCGTGACGACCACGCCGTGTTGCGCCAGCGTGGAGAGATCGCCCAGGGGTTTGCCGAGCACCGCGCCCTGGGTCACGAGCACGCGCCGGTTGATCACCGCGCCGGGCAGCGCCTTCAAATCCACGCCCGCCTCCGCGCCCACCACGACGCGTAGCATGTCGAGTCCGTCCGTCGGCCCCACCGCGTGCAACACGTCGCCCAGCGCCAGCTCCGTGCCGGGGCGCGCCACCGCGACCACGCCTTCACGCGAGAACCGCGACACCACCACGCCCGAGCCCGCGAGGCCCGGGATGGCGTCGATGCGCCGACCGGCGAGGTTGGCGTTGCGCACCTCGAAATTTCGCCCCGAGGGCGGCGGGCTGGAGGGCTGGATCCGCAACTCCGCCGCCCGCACCTCCGCCGCCACGTCGATGCGGAAAAGACTTCGCACGAGCAGCATGGCGAGAATGATGCCGATGATGCCAAACGGGTAGGTGACCGCGTAGGCCAGACCCTGGATGGCGGCGGAGTCGGGGGCCGCGCCCACCTGCCTCATGGCCTCGCCGGCGGCGGCGAGCGAGGGGGTGTTGGTCGTCGCGCCGGAGAGCAGGCCCGAGCCGGCGGCGAGCGGCACCCAGCCTCCGAGCACCAGTCCCGCCGCGATGGCCGCGCCGCCCAGCACGATGGCGGCGGCGAAGCCGTTGAGCACGAGCCCGCGCGAACGCAGCGAGGAGAAAAAGCCGGGGCCGATCTGCAGGCCGAGGGTGTAGACGAACAAGATGAGCCCAAACTCCCGCACGAACTCCAACACGTGTTGGTCCGGGGTGAGCTTGAAGTGCCCCAGGACGAGGCCGGCGAAGAGCACCCCGGCGACGCCGAGGCCCACGCCGCCGATCTTTATCTTGCCGAGGGCGGTGCCGGCCGCTCCCGCCGTGGCGAGGAGCAGCACGGTGCGCGCCGCGGATTCGTGGGTAAACAGCGAGGTGAGCCAGTCCATGGGAACGACTTTAACACGTTCGCGGCGGGCGACTGCGCAAATCTTGGCCAAAACTTACCGAGCCGGGGCCGGGTTTTTTTTGGGTTTTGCGCCACGTTTAGTCTTCAACCGCCGCCGCCCGGCCCCAGCGTGCGGGCGTGTCCGAGACTTTGCGCATCCTTGTGGTCGGCGGTGGCGCCGCCGGTTTTTTCGCCGCCATCCACGCCGCCGAGGCGGCCCCGCAGGCTCGGGTCTGTCTCTACGAGGCGACCGCGCACCCGCTGGCGAAAGTCCGCGTCTCGGGCGGCGGACGCTGCAATGTCACCAACGCCTGCGCCGATCCGCGTGAGCTGGTGAAACGTTACCCGCGCGGCGGGCGCGAGCTGCTGGGGCCCTTCACGCGTTTCGGCCCCCGCGAGACGATCGCGTGGTTCGCCGCGCGCGGCGTCACCCTGAAAACCGAGGCCGACGGGCGCATGTTTCCCGAGACCGACGATTCCGCCACCATCGTCGCCGCCCTGCGCGGGGCGGCCGACGCGGCCGGGGTGAAGTTGTTCACCAGCATGGGGGTGCGCGCCATCACACGCGCGGCGGCGGGCGGCTTTGACGTCACGTTCACGGACGATTCGGCCGCGCGCTTCGACCGCGTGTTGCTCGCCACCGGCGGCAACAAGGGCTCCGCCGGGCTCTTCATCGCGGCCGAGCTCGGGCACACCATCGAGCCGCCGGTGCCCTCGCTCTTTACTTTTCACATCGCCGACGCGCGGCTGGTCGGCCTCGAGGGTTTGTCGGTGCTGGACGCCGCGACCTCCGTGGCCGGGACAAAACTGGCCGACCGCGGGCCGGTGCTGGTCACGCATTGGGGCCTCAGCGGTCCGGGCATCCTGCGGCTTTCGGCCTGGGGGGCGCGTGAACTGGCCGCGCGCGACTATCGGTTCCCGCTCGTCGTTTCGTGGACGGGCGACACCCCGGGGCGCGCGCTGGAGGCGCTCCTGGCGTGGAAGAACGCGAACCCGCGCAAACAGGTCTCGACCATCAATCCCTTCGCCCTCCCGTCCCGGCTCTGGGACCGGCTCATCGTCGCCGTGCCCGGCCTGACCCTCGACGCGCAATGGGCCGGCGTATCCAAGGAAAACTTACAAAAACTCGCCGCTCAGGTCGCCGCCTCGGAATTCGCGGTCGAGGGCAAGAGCCTGAACAAGGAGGAATTCGTCACCTGCGGCGGCGTGCGCCTGCGCGAGGTGGATTTCAAGACCATGCAGAGCCGCCTCGTGCCGGGTTTGTTTTTCGCGGGCGAGGTGCTCGATATCGATGGCGTGACCGGCGGCTTCAACTTCCAGGCCGCCTGGACCGGCGGCTGGCTGGCGGGTCGGGCGGTGGCCGGTTTGCCGGCGTGACGCGGACGCGGCGCGGGTCGTCCGGACTGTGTTTCCGGTCAACCCCGATCGGCGGGGCCGGGTTCGGATAAGGGTTGTTTGCCCGGCCCCGGCGCTTTGCATCGCGGTCTCATGCCACTTGTCGATCTGCCCCTAGAACAGCTCCGCAGCTACGCCGGGCGCAATCCGCGCCCCGCTGATTTTGACGCCTACTGGGACGAGGCGCTCCGCGACCTCGCGGCGACCGATCCGAAGCCCGAGCTCGTGCCCAACCCGCTCCTGGACGCGGCCGGCGTGGAGTGTTTCGACCTCTGGTTCACCGGGGTCGGCGGCGCCCGCGTGTATGCCAAGTACCTGCGTCCCACGGCGGCGGCGCGCGGTGGCAAACCCGCCCCGGCGGTGCTCCAGTTCCACGGCTACTCGGGCAGCGTCGGCGAATGGACCGGCAAGCTCGGCTACGCGGCGTCGGGCTTTTGTGTGGCGGCGATGGATTGCCGCGGCCAGGGCGGCCGCTCCGAGGACACGGGCGGGGTGCGGGGCAACACCCTCAACGGCCACATCATCCGGGGGCTCGACGACCCGGACCCGAAGAAACTGCTCTTTCGTAATATTTTTCTGGATACAGCGCAACTCGCGCGCGTCGTCCTGGGCTTCGCCGAGGTGGATGCCGCGCGCGTCGGCGCGATGGGCGGCTCGCAGGGCGGGGCGCTCACCATCGCCTGCGCCGCCCTGGAGCCGCGGGTGGGGCGCGCCGCGCCGGTCTTCCCCTTCCTCGCCGATTATAAACGGGTGTGGGAGATGGATCAGGCGAAGGACGCCTACGCGGAGTTGCGGACGTATTTCCGCAACTTCGATCCGCGGCACGAGCGCGAGGAGGAGATTTTCACCAAGCTCGGTTACATCGACCTGCAGTTTCTCGCCCCGCGCATCCGCGCCGAGGTGCTGATGTTCACCGGTTTGATGGACACCATCTGCCCGGCCAGCACGCAGTTCGCGATCTACAACAAAATCACCGCGAAGAAGCACATGCACGTCTACCCGGACTTCGGCCACGAGGGTCTGCCCGGCGAGTCGGATTTCACCTTTAACTTCATGCGCGGCCTCTGAGCGGCGCGCCGGTCGGCTTGTCGAACCGCCCGCCTCCGAAGCGGTTGTCCGTCCGGGGTGGTCTCCGGGGGCGCAAACGCCTTTCTGGCATTGCCCCGCCGCCCCGGGCGTGGCTAATCGGCCTCCTTCCGACCGTCCTTGTCCCCCTCCGCCCAAACCATCGAAGCATGACTCTCGCCTCCGCCCTGCTGCCCGTCCCCGAGCACGTCGCCATCATCATGGATGGCAACGGTCGCTGGGCAAAGCAGCGCGGACTGCCCCGCCTGGAGGGTCACCGGCGCGGCGTCGAGTCGGTGCGCTCCGTGATCGAAGGGGCCCGCGCACTGGGCATCCGTTGCCTCACGCTTTACGCCTTTTCGGTGGAAAACTGGCGCCGGCCCCAGGACGAGGTCGGCGGGCTCATGGCCTTGTTGGAAACGTTTCTCGCGCGCGAGAAATCCACCTTGATAAAAAACCAGGTCCGCCTGCGCACCATAGGTCGCACCGAGGCGTTGCCGGCGCGCGCCCGCGCCGCCCTGGCCGACACCATCGCGGCCACCGCCCACTTCGCCGATCACACCCTCGTGCTCGCGCTCAACTACGGCGCGCGCACCGAGATGCTCGACGCGGCGCGCGCCTTTGCCGCCGCCGTGGCCGCCGGCGCCGCCACGCTCGATGACGCCGCGACCTGGGAGGGCTTTTCCCAGTATCTCTACACTCGCGACCTGCCCGATCCCGATCTGGTGATCCGCACCTCGGGCGAGAACCGCCTGAGCAACTTCCTCCTCGTTCAGGCCGCCTACGCCGAGTTTGTTTTCACCCCCGTGCTCTGGCCCGACTTTGGCCGCGCCGAGCTGGAGGCGGCGGTCAACGCCTACCGCCGTCGCGAGCGCCGCTACGGCCTCACCGGTGAACAGGTTTCCTCGCCGGGCCCGCTGGCGGGCACGTGCCCATCCGCGTCGTATATAACCGTCGGCGCGACGAGCGAACCCATGCCCTCGATCATCTGAGGCGCACCCGTTCGCGGCGCGTCGCCTTTCCCTTACTCACCCATGCGCCAACGCATCATCAGCACCTTTTGCCTCTGGGCGCTCATCGTCGGGTGTCTATACTTTTTCGGCACCTTCGGCGCGGTGTGGCTGGTGAGCATCGTCGCCGTGCTGACGCTGCGGGAGTTCTACCAAATGGTACACCGCATGGGGCTGGACCCTTTTGACAAGTTCGGAATGACCCTCGGTTCGCTCATCATGCTCGCGCCGTTTTACTCGGGCATACTGCTGCCCGCCGCGCCGGAACTCGTCTCGCCCGGCACTTTGCTTGCCGCCGCCGTGGTGGTTTTCGCGCTGCGCATCCTGGGCGAACGCCAGCCGCACAACCGCGTGGAGACGCTCGCCTGGTCTCTCTTCGGCGTGCTCTACGTGCCCTTCATGCTTTCGTTTCTGGTGCGCATCGCGGTGTTGACCGGCCCCGATGCCAGGACCGGCCTCCTGCTCCTCATCTGGCTGATCGCCGTGGCCAAATTCTGCGACGTCGGCGCCCTGCTCTCGGGCATGGCCTTCGGGCGCCGCAAGATGGCCCCCGCCATCAGCCCGAAAAAAACCTGGGAGGGCGCGATCGGCGGCGTGCTCATCTCGGCCGCCGTGGGCGCGACGCTGGCCCATTTCTTCGCGCGTTTTTTTCCGGAAAACTTCACCCCGCTCACGGCCGCGATCATCGCGTTGCCCATCGCCATGCTCGCCATCGTCTCGGACCTCATCGAATCCGTGATCAAGCGCCGCGCCGACACCAAGGACACCGGCCACGCCATCCCGGGCATCGGCGGCATATTCGATCTATCGGATAGCCTTATCCTCACCGCGCCGGTGGGTTACATTGCGTTCTCGCTACTGCGCGGCGTCGCCTGAGCCATGGCACCGGGCTCCTCACCGCGCCGTAAACGCGTCGCCCTGCTCGGCGCCACCGGCTCCATCGGCGAGAGCACCCTGCGCGTGCTGCGCGCCCACCCGGATGCGCTCGGGCTGGTCGCGGTCGCCGCGCACGCCAATACCGATAAACTCCTCGGCCTCGCGAGGGAGTTTGGCGTTCGCCATATCGCGCTTTTCGACGAGGCCGCCGCCGCCGCCCTGCGCGCCGCCGGCCCATCCGCGCTGCCCTTTGGCGGAGCGGGAGTCACGCTACACGCGCCCGGCGTCGAGGGTCTGGAGGCACTCGCCACCTTGCCCGGGGTCGATGTGGTCCTGGTCGCGGTGGTGGGCACCGCCGGTCTGCGCCCGGCCCTCGCCGCGCTGGCGGCGGGCAAGGACCTAGCCCTCGCCTCGAAGGAGATTCTCGTGCTCGCCGGCGCGCATGTGCTGGCGGCGGCGCGACAATCCGGCGCGCGCCTGATCCCCGTCGATTCGGAGCACAACGCCGTTTTCCAATGCCTCCAGGGGCACGCCCACGCCGAGCTGCGCCGCGTCATCCTCACCGCCTCCGGCGGCGCTTTCCGCGACTGGCCGACCGGGCGCCTCGCCGACGCCACGGTCGCGGACGCGTTGAAACACCCCAACTGGGCCATGGGGCCGAAAATCACCGTCGATAGCGCCACCCTGGCCAACAAAGGCCTCGAACTCATCGAGGCCTCGGTGCTCTTCGATCTGCGCCCCGCGCAGTGCGCCGCGATCATCCACCCGCAGAGCATCGTGCATTGTTTGGTGGAGTTTACCGATGGCGCCATGCTCGCGCAGCTCTGCCCGCCCTCGATGACCTTTCCCATCCAGCACGCCCTGCTGCACCCGGCGCGGGGCGCGGCGGGCACGGAAAAACCCCTCCCCCTCGACCGCCTGTTCGCGCTGGAGTTTCGCCCCGCCGACGAAGGCCGTTTCCCGATGCTACGGCTCGCCCGCGAGGCCATGGAGCACGGCGGCGCGGCCCCCGCCATCTACAACGCCGCCAACGAGATCGCCGTCGCGGCCTTCCTCGCCGGGCGTCTGCCCTTCCTCGGTATCCCCCGCGTGACCGAGGCCACGCTCGCCGCGCTCGCCGACGCGCCCGCCGCCACGCTCGCCGCCGTACTCGCGGCCGACGCCGAAGCCCGGGCGCGGGCCGCGCGGGAACTTTGATCGCAACCCGCGCAAATGAGTGCGGACGATAAAAAAATCCCACCATCCGCGCCGATTTGCGTAATCTGCGGTCCAAGTTTTCCGGTTTAAACCCTCGTTCCCTTTCCTTCGTCCCTTCTCACCCGCCTCCCATGGAAATTTTCCAACTCCTCACCTCCAGCGCCTGGTCTGTGCTCATGATCGCCGTGTTCTTCGGCGGCTCGATTTTCGTCCACGAGCTCGGACACTTCTGGGCCGCGAAAAAACGCGGCGTGAAGGTGGAGCGTTTCTCCATCGGCTTCGGCCCGGCGATTTTTAAATGGAAGGGCAAGGACGACGTCGAATACCGCCTCTCCTGGCTCCCGCTCGGCGGCTACGTCGCCCTGCCCCAGCTCGCCGACATGCGCGGCCTGGAGGGCGAGCCCGCCGCCGATACCGCCGCGCTGCCCTCGCCCAACTACACCACGCGAATGATCGTTTTTGGCGCTGGCGCCGCCATGAACATCGTCTTCGCCTTCGTCCTCGCCACCATCCTTTGGCAGGTCGGCCTCCCCACCAACGCCGACATGGAGCGCGCCAAGATCGGCCACGTCAGCGCCGAGCTCGAGCTGCCCGACGGTAGCAAGGTCGTCGGCCCCGCCGCCGCCGCCGGACTGCTCCCCGGCGACACCATCGCCGCCATCGACGGCATCCCGGTGAGCACTTGGAACGAGATGCGCCAGATCCTCTTCACCGGCTCCGGCCGCACCGTCGACAGGCTCCCTCAGGCCGTGCTCACCGTGAAACGCGGAGACCAGACCCTCATCCTTCCGACCCGCCCCGTGCTGGCCGGCGACGAGGGCATGCGCATGCTCGGGGTGTCGCCCTACCAGGAGTTAAAAATCTCCTCCGTCGCGCCCGATTCGCTCGGCGCGAAGAGCGGCCTGCAGGTCGGCGATATCGTGCGCAGCCTCGATGGCGTCTCCATCGCCAGCTTCACCCCCTACGTCCTCGGTTTGCAGGCCAAACCAAGCGAGCCCAGCGCCCTGGTGGTCGAGCGCGCCGGGGTCCCGGTGACGCTCACCCTGCCTGGCCGCCCCACCGGCGCCGACGCGCTCGACCTCGGCATCGATTTCGACCCCGAGCGCGTGATGATCTACCCGACCCCGTGGAAACAGCTCGCCGACAACGCGCGCATGACCTTCCGCACGTTTTCCAGCCTGCTCAACCGGAACTCCGACGTCGGCATCTCCAAGTTGAGCGGCCCCATCGGCATCGCGCGCGTCTTCCACATCACCGCGCAAGAGGGCATCCGCTACGTCCTGTGGTTCACGATTCTGGTCAACGTGAACCTCGCGATCTTCAACCTGCTCCCGCTTCCCGTGCTCGACGGCGGCCACATGCTCTTCGCCACCATCGGGCGTCTGCGCGGACGCTCGCTGCCGGTGGGTTTTATCCAGCACGTGCAAAGCGCTTTTGTGGTCATGCTCCTCTGCATGATGCTCTATGTGAGCTTCTTCGACGTCCGCCGCATCGCCCGCGACCGCGCCGCCAGCAAAACGGAGGAGACCCCCAAAACCGTGGAGCCATCGACCCCGCCCACCGCCGCTCCTACCGTGCCGTAAAGGGTGCGATAGGAAGTGATTTCAGCGGAATGTCGGCGGGTCGAAAGTGGCATGGGCGGCCCGCCCTTGGGATCGGAAGCCCACGGGCGGGACGCCGTGCCACGCCGGAGGAACCGCCCGTTGCCATCACGTGCTGCGATCAGAGCCGACAGAGGAGCAGCTCGCGCTCGAAGAGCATTTCTTTGGGCAGGTGGGCGTGGATATCGAGGAGAAGCTCCTCGCGAGCGACGATGGGCACTCCGGCGGGGTTTTCCCACTCGGGGTCGATGGCGGCGCACTGCAGGACGCAAGTCGGTGGAACGGCGGCGCGGCCATCGGGCCGGGGTTGGAAGGAGCCTGTTCGTATTTGTTTAATAATTTATAGACAGTAGTATATGTCGAAAGCCGACATTTATTGCGAAATATTATCGGTTACCCGACGGCAACGTCTCGCGGGCAATTTACCGGGGAGACTTCTGCTAATACCCACCTTGACCAAGCTTATCCCTGTCCCGATATGAGTTCATTTACCTAGCCGCGAAGTCGAAATTCACCTTTCACCTCGTTCATGTCTTACGCAAGTTTTACGCACATGAATCAGTTTTACACCTCTCCCGAGCGGCAGCGTTCAAACGTCTCCGGACTGGCGTCCCGCTTCTCCGTGTCTCTCCCCCTCGCGGGCTTCTCCCTGCTCGCCGTAGCCGCCCTCGCCCCAGCTCCTGCCCTCGCCCAAGTAGCCATCCTCAGCGCCACCACCCTCACTACCGACGTTGCCAACACCAACCACGAAAACCTCGTCTTCCGAAACACCACGGTCGCCCTCCAGACCTTTACCACCGCCAGTGAGACCTACAGCGTAACCGGTCAAGCCGACCTCGTCTTCATCCGCCGCTCTGCAGCCTCTAATAATCAGGCCAACATCTGGTATCAAACCGCCTCGGCCCCAGCCACGGCCGAGCGTATCGCCCCCTATGCCGACACCTTGCAGGAAGTCCTGCTCGACAATAACTTAGCTCGCGGAGTCCACAATCTCTTCGGCAATTCCGGCACTGGAAATGCCAACATCGAACGCGTGGACTTCGTCACCCCTAGCGGATTCGCCGCAAACTCCGGCTTTGCCATACCCGTGTTCGACTTCGGCGCGAGCCTCATCCCGAATTCCACCGCGACCAACCACGAGTCCTTCCGCATCGCCCTCATCACCGGCGTGGACGCCTCCAACAACCCCACCGCCTACAGCAAACTCGCCAGCACCGCCCCCTTCAGAGCGCCCAACATCTACACCCACGATTCATTTGCGATTCACCGCTATAACACGGGCAACAACGCCAGCCTTAACGCTAGAACCGAAGTCTTCCTCGGCTCCAACCAAGGCCCCGGCGGCCTCGTCTTCACCCTTTCCGATTTCATGGTCGACCCTGGCGTGCAAATCTACGGCTACTCCCTCTTCGGCTTCGACGTCCCCGCCAACGCCAGCTCCGCCCAGCTCGTTGACTGGAACAACGCCACCAACTTCCCTACCAACACGAGCAGCGCCGAACAAGCCGCCGGCGGCTTCGATTTTTCCGGTGTCAACGGCATCTACTTCTCCGTCGTTCCCGAGCCCTCGACCTACTCCCTCGCCGGTCTTGTCCTTGCCGCCGCCACCGTCCCCCTCCGCCGCCGCCGCCGAGCCCGCGCTTGATGCAGGCGCTCGCGGGCCGACGGGGTCGCGCCGATCTTTGTTAGTTCCTTATCATTAACCCGAAATCCGGAGTAGGAGCCGATGAGATGGCGCAAGAAGTTGGATCAGATGGTCGTTCGTGAATCCCGAGGTGCACTGAATAGTGCATTGAGCGGGTGAACGAACGAGCAGATGACCAGCAGATTGCGCCAGATC
>JBBRHC010000103.1:0-10894 GCA_038223295.1 Opitutales bacterium | reverse complement strand
GGGGTTTTTTGTTTGTGGCTCGGGTGGGGGGGGGGGGGGGGGGGGGGGGGGGGGGGTGGGGGGGGGGGGGGGGGGGGGGGGGGGGGGGGGGGGGGGGCGGCGACGTAGGCGGCGAGGGCGTCGAGCTCGGGGGAGAGGCCGGTCTTGCCGGAGGCGGGCGAGGGGTGTTGGGCGGCGAATTGGGCGGGGGCGAGGGCGAGGAAGCCGGTGCCGCCGAAGGGGCCGCGCATGTCGTGCTCGAAGTCCTGGATCTCGTCGAAATTGGCGGACCAGTGGACGTTGCCTTGGGCGAGGCCGGAGCGGCCGCGCAGATCGGTGGTGCGGCGGAGGCCCTCGCCGCGGCCGGTGAAATCCCAGACGCGGCCGTCGTGCCCGCCGTCCACATGGCAGGAGGCGCAACTGATGTAGCTATCGGCGCTCATGCGGGGGTCGGCGGCGTTGTAGAAGATTTGTTTGCCGAGGAGGACGTCGGGGGCGAGGGGCTCGGCGGCGACGGTGGCGGTGGTGGCGACGAGCGGGAAGGTGGTGCGGTTTTCGACGAGGAAGGGGGCGGCGTCGCGGACGGTGACGGTGCGGTCCATGAAGTTTTGGACGTGAAGGCGGTTGGTCACGGGATCGAGCAGGAGGCCCTGGGGGGCGAGGCCGGCGGCGAGGTCGAGGGTGACGACGGCGGGGGACGTTTCGGTGGAGCCGGTGGTGTTTTGGCCGACGAGGGGAGCGAGGGAGAAGGCGTCGAGGCCGACGACGCGGTTGTTGCCTTGGAGGGCGACGAAGAGGGTGTCGCCGAGGGGGGTGTAGGCGAGGGCGGAGGGGCTTTCGGAGTTGTCGAGGTCGCGGCGGGAGTGGCGGATCTCGGTGTTGGCGGCGAGGTCGAGGAAGGAGACGACGGCGCGCACGGTGGTCTCGTGGGTGAGGTCGCCGACGCCGAAGAGGAGGCCGCGTTGGATGTTGTCCTGTTTGGAGGCGATGGCGGCGCGGGTGCCGTCGGGGGAGATGGCGATGGCGGCGAGGTAGTTGGGCACGCCGGAGGCGCGGTCGCCGCCGTCGGTGGGGTTGGCGGAGGAGAGGCGGATGGTGCGGGTGAGGGTGAGCGGGCCGGCGGGGGTGGGGCTGGCGACGTCGGCGATCTCGGCCTCGAGGTCGGGCGAGATGAAGCGCGTGACGAGGATGCGTTGGCCGTTGGCGGAGACGGCGAGGGCGCGCGGAGTGGGGAAAGTGGCGAGGGTGCCGGGCGCGGCGGCGGGGTTGGCGGCAGGGTAGCGGCGGAGCTGGGCGGAGCCGTAGAGGGTGACGAAGAGGGACTGGCCGTCGGGGGAGGCGGCGATGCCGAAGGGGGCGGCGCCGTAGGGAAGGGCGACGGTGGCGTGGGTGGTGCCGTCGGGGTTGAGGACGCGGAGCTGGTCGGTGCCGTGGCAGGTGATCCAGTAGCGGCCGAGGGCGTCGCGGGCGATGGAGCGGGGGTTGGAGTTGGCGCCGGTGGAGTGCTCGGCGAGTTTCGCGCCGGTGGCGGCGTCGAGGACGGAGACGGTGTGGGCGTCGGGGTTGACGACCCAGAGGCGGCGACCGGCGGGATCCTGGCCGACGGCGAGGGTGGAGCTCTGGGTGGGGCGGGGGACGGGGGCGGGTGCGGGGACGACGAGCAGGCGGAGGGAGGAGTTGACGAGGTTGCCGAAAGCATCGCGCACCTGGACGAGCACGCGGGGGCGGCCGGTGGTGGGGTAGGTGAAAGACGCGGACGGGGAGGCGGACCAGGTGGTCCAGGAGCCGTCGAAGTTGAAGCGGTATGCGAGCGGGGCGGCAGCGGGTGCGCCGGACGAGGCGGCGGCGGCGACGGTGACGAGCTGGCCGGGGGCGGGTTGGTAGAGGTCGGCGGTAACGGTGGTGATGGTCGGCGGGGGAGTGGCGGCGAGACCGCTGCCGGTGGAGAAGCGGAACGCGTAGGGCTCGATGAGGTTGCCGGCGGCGTCCTGGAAGCCGATGTCGTCGGCGAGATTGGCGGGCGTGCCGTTGTTGTTGGAGAGGAAGTTGACCTGATAGGTGGTGGCGGCGGCGAGGCCGACGGAGGGGCTGAAGGTGAGCACGCCGGCGAAGTCGTGTATCAGGTAGCCGGATACGGCGGAGCCCAGGGTGTCGGGCGCGCCGCCGAGGCCGGGGGTGACGGGGCGGACGGTGAAGTCGGTGCCGTTGCGCGGGCCGCCGCGGCGCGGGTGTTCGTGGAGGAGGAAGCTGAGCGGGGCGTGGCGCGGGTAGTTGGTGCGGCCGGCCTGGGGGATGTGGTAGGAGACGCGCGGCGGGGTGGTGTCGGAGGCTTGTTGATGCACCCAGACGGCCATGCCCTGGGCGTTGTAGTTGGCGGTGCCAAAGTTGATCGAGTAGCCGCCGGTGACCCAGAGGTTGCCGAGGGCGAGGGACATCTGGGAGGTGTTGACGCCGGAGGGGGCGGCGGGGGCGCCGGAGGGGACGGGCGGGGCGGCCTCGTTGAGGGTGAGGACGATGGGTGAGGCGTCGCCGGCGAGGAAGCGGGTCATATCCACCTTGCGGTTGTGGATGAAGCCGAAGTTGTCCTGGTAAACCGGATACGAGGCGTTGGTGAAGCCGGGGATGGTGAGGCTGGCGGCGAGGGTGATGGAGCCGTCGAGCGAGGGCAGGGTGGTGGCGGAGATGTCGGCGGCGTTGAGGATGTTGGTGGAGGAGCCGATGACGTAGAGGCCGGTGCCGTCGGAGAAGAGATTGGGCCAGTAGCCTTGGAAGCCCCCGGCGAGGGAGCCGACGAAGCGAGGGGTGACGGTGCGGGCGGCGGGGTCGTCGAAGTTGTGGTATTCGAGGCGATAGACGACGACGCCATCGCGGCCGGTGGGGCCGCTGCGGGCGTAGATGAGCAGGTCGCCGAAATACATCGGGTGCCAGTCGCCGCCGCCGTAGGGGCCGACGTGGTCGAAGGTGGCGAGGGTGCGGAAGGAGGCCTGGTTGTTGGCGTTGAGCGTGACGTAGCGGAGGTAGAATTCCTCGTCGGGCTCGTTATACCAAAGGAAGGAGGCGTCCCAGGGGCCGGCGAGATTGGAGCGGCTGTAGCCGAGCGGGAGTTGGCCGAGGTGGGGGATGCCGGCGGTGCCGCCGAGCTCGACAGGGGCGCCGAAGGAGGAGACGCGGAGGACGGGGATCAGGAAAAGGTTTTCGGCCTGGGCGGTGGCGTGGGCGTGCCAGCCGGCGTTGCCCACATACCAGCGATTGTTGGGGTAGGTGAGGTTGAAGTCGGACGGGAGGCGGCGGACGGGGCTGGAGGGGTTGGCGATGTCGTAGATGCGGAGATTCAGGTCGGAGCCCGGACGGGAGCCGGGGGATTCGCCGCCGACGACGAGCCAGCCGTTGACGTAACTGACGACGGTGGTGCGGCCGATGGCTTCGGAGCCGTTGGCAAGCGGGTGGCTGAGGAGCGTGCCAGGGGCCTCGGTGCGGGGGAGGTTCAGAAAACCGGTGGTGGTGACCTGGGCGCGGGCGGTGAGGGGGGCGAAGGCGAGGGTGGCGAGGACAAAGGCGACGAGGACGACGAGTTTGGCCGCAAAATGGCTCAAAACGCGCATGAAGAGGGCGACGCGAGAAGGGGTAAAAAAAGGCACATGCATCGGGACGAAGGAAAGAGTGGTTCGTCCTTACTACGGCACGGAAGGGCAGGCGTTACCGGTCGGGACGGCGAAAAAACAATCGGGGAACGACCGGCAGGCAAACAGGGGGAAGCCCGAGGGGCAAGGGAGCATCCCCCACTTGTATGGGTAGCGTACAGTGGGCGGGCGTGCGGCGCACCCGGGCAAACGTTACCCGAGCCCGGCCAGGACGCGGTCGAGGCGGGCGAGGGCCTCGTCGATCTCGGCTTCGGTGTGGGCGGCGCCGAGGAACCAGTTGTGGTGCGGATGCAGGTATACCCCTTCACGCGCGGCGGCGGCGCACAGATCTTGTGTGCGTTGGAAACCCGGGTCGTCGGCTAGGCGAACATACGGCATGGCGGGCGGGCCGCTGGCGCGGAGCGGGATGCGGTGTTTTTCGCCGAGGGCGAGAAAGCCGTCCACGAAGCGCCGACCGGCGCGGGCGAGCGCGGCGGGCACGTCGTCGCGCGCGGAGATTTCCAGGACCTTGAGGGCCGCGGCCATGGGCACGGGGTCGCCCCAGTAGCTGCCGGTGAGGAAGACGCGACTCGCGGCGACCTGATGCGCGGCGCGGCCCACGCAGGCGGCGAGCGGGTGGCCGTTGCCGAGGGCTTTGCAATAAACGGCGAGGTCGGGCGTCCAACCGTAGAGCCGGTGCGAGCCGCCGAGGTGCAGGCGCGGGAAACAGCGCACGTCGTCGAGCACGAGCAACACGCCGTGGGCGGCGCAGAGGCGATTGGCGGCGGCCACGAAGGCGGGCTCGGGCAGGGCGCTATCGGCGTAGGCCGGGTGGTGAAAGGGCGTCACGACAAGCGCCGCGACGTCGCCGGCGTGGCGGTAGAAAAGCGCCTCGAGGCCCGCCGCGTCGTTCCAGGCAAACTCGTGCACGTGGGCGCGGTCCTCGGCGATGAGGCCGCCGTGGCCGGGCGAACACCAGGCGTGCGTGCCGTGGTAGGCGCCGAGCGCCTTGAGGATCTTGCGCCGGCCGGTGACCTCGCGGGCGACTTGCACGGCCCAGGTGGTGAGGTCGGAACCGTTCTTGGCGAAGACCGCCCAGTCGGCGAAATCGATGCGCGCGACCAGGGCCTCGGCAAGCTCGACCATGCGCTCGGTGGGGTGGTTGAAACTCATGCCGCGCGCACGCTCGGCGTCGGCGGCGGCCTCGACCTCGGGGTGGCGATGGCCGAGCAGCAACGGGCCGTAGCCGCACATGAAGTCGATGTAGTCGTGGCCATCGAGGTCGCGGTAGCGGCAGCCCGCGCCGGACTCGGCGTAGAAGGGCAGCGCGCCGGGCACGGTGGCGGCGGGCGTGGTGTGGCCGTAGATGCCGCCGGGAATGACACGGCGGGCGCGGGCGAAGAGCGCGGCGGATTTAGGAAACATGGGCGCGGGGCGCGGTGGGCGCGGGGCGCGCGCGGGCGGGGGCGTGGGCCGGGACGGGCACGGGCACGGGGGCGGCTGGGTTGAGCAGGCGCGAGACCTCGGCGAGCACGAGGCCGAGACGCTCGGCGACGAGCAGGTGGCCGCGGATACGGAGTTCGCCGCCGCCGAGCGCGGCGAGCGCATCGAGCCGGTGGGCGAGCTCGGCGAGGAGGGTGTCGAGGTCGGCGAAGGTCAGCTCGGCCACGGGCGGGCGCGGCGGGGCACCCGCGCCGGTGGCGAGGCGGGCGAGGTCGATCCAGAGCAGCGAGGGCAGGCCGGCGCGGTCGAAGGCCGGGCAGGCGAAAGTGACGACGCCGTCGCCGAGGCGGCTCCGCCAAGCGGGCGCGGCGGGGTGGCGGCGCAGCCAGGCGGCGGCCCCGGCGAGGCCGACCGCGAGGTTGCCAAAGGCGAAGAGCGCCGGGGGCGCGACGACCGGTGACGCCGACGCGGCGGGACCGGGCGGCCGCAGGAGCGCGTCGAGGCGGCGGCCGGCGGCGGCGAAACGCGGCACTTGCGGCATGGCGGCCCAGCCGCCGAGGGGGAGCGCGAGGGCGGGGCGGTTGGCCACGGCGCGGAGAAACTGCCCGGCGGAGGGGAACCACAGGCGCAGGTCGCCGGGGCGCGGCGCGGCGGCGGAGTCGGGGCCCAGGCCGGCGCAGCCGACCTCGCCGGTGGCGGAAAACGCGAGGCGGCAGCGCGCATCGACGCCGCGCACGGCGAGCGTGAGAACGAGGGCCCGCGCGTTTTTCCGCGTCGATGGCGCCTCGCCCGCGCCGGTGTACAGGCCGGCCGCCGCCGCGCGCAGCGCGTCGTCGTGCGGGGCGAGGCGCGCGAGGACCGGCAACACGGCTTCGAGGTGAAGCGCGGCGACGAGCCGGGCGTGCGCGACGGGCGGGAGTGGGGCGGGGCTCATGCGGCGACGGGGCGCCCGGCGATCCAGCGCACGATTTGTTCGGGGCGACCGGGCGGGCGGGCAGTGGCGAGGCGGGCGCGGAGCGAGGCGGCGAGGCCGGGCTCGCGTTGGATGCGCAGCACGGCGGCGGCGACTTCGGCGGGGGTGCGGGCGGTGAGGGCGCAGCCTTGTTGTTTGCAATACTGCACGGTGATCAACTCCTGCGGCATGATGCCGCCGATGCCGTTGTGCACGAGCGGCGCGCCGAGCTGGATCGCCTCGCTGGTGGAGCCGGTGCCGGGGCGGGCGACGACGACGGAGGCGAGGCGTTTCAGGGCGGCCATGCGCGCGGGCTCGGCGGGGCCGAGGGCGCGGAGGGCGAGGCGGGGCGCGGCGGCGGCGAGGCGGGCGAGGGCGACGCGGGTGTCGTCGCGCTCCGCGCAGAGGGCGACGACCTGAAGTTGCCCATCGGTGGCGGCGAGGCCGGCGACGATGGCGGGGTGGTTGTTGGCCCCGGCCAAGCCGGTGCTGAGGAGGACGGTGAAGGTGTCGCGCCGTAGCTCGAGCTCGGAGGCGAGGGCGGCGGCGGAGGCTTCGAGCGCGGCGTCATCCTGGTAAAACGGCGCGCGCAACAGAAAGCCCCCGTGCAGGATGCGTGAGGCGGGTGCGCCCACGGCACGGGCGGCCGCGCAGACCTCCTCGGTGGCGCCGACAAAGCCGTCGGCGCGCGGGTTGGTCCAGTGGCGGGAAAAACCGTAGCCGGCGAAGAGTTCGCCGCAGTAGGTCACGCAGACCGGCGGGGTGAAACCGCGCTCGGCGGCGGCGGCGCGGGCGAGGTCAAAAAAGCCGTGGTTGGTGTGGGCGTGCACGCTGACGACGCGGTGCGGGCGGTAGTCGGCGACGAGGGCTTTGAAGCGTTCGCGCCCGAGGATGCGGCGGCCGTGGCGATGCATGCCGGCGAGCTCGAGGTAGTTGAAATAGACGTGATGAAACCAGGGCGCGCGCCGTTGAATGAAGTTATAAAAACCCACGCCAAAGTGATAAACGCGGTGTGTGGCCTCGAGCGTGTGATGGGTGCGCAGCTCGAGGGCCGACGGCCCGAGCGTGGCGGCCGCCCAATGGCTGAGGGAGGCGGCGCGCATGTTGTGGCCCGTCCCGGTGGAGGAGGTGAGGAAGAGCCAGCGCTGCGTTGCGTGCGAATCGGACATGAAGGCGACGCAGCGAAAGGGCGGCGCGGGCCGGGGGGAAGTGCTTATTTGGGCCGGGCGCGGAAAGGCGCGTCACCGCGGGCGACCGCCACGAGTGGTTCACGGGGGAATCGTTGCCGGAAACGCGAGCGCGTCCGGGGCTCCGGGCGCTTCGGGATCCAGCGCCCAGGCGCGCGCGCCGAGGCGGAAACGCACGAGGCCGGTGGTGGCGTCCCATTCGGCGCGCAGCACGGGCACGGGCGCGTCGTCGGAGGCCGGGGCGGGCGCGGCGGGCTCGGCGAGCGCGGCGGAGCCAACGGAGGCGGAGCCGGCGGCGGAGGCGACGGGGCGGAAGACCCAGACGTTTAGGCGCGGCCCGCGCAGGCGTTGCACGAAATCGGTTTGGGTGGCCGGTTCGCGGATGTTGAAGCGCGGGCTAAACCAGCCGCGCGGTGACGGCGTCTCCAGACCGCGGGTCACGCGCCATGCGCCGGCGGCGTCGGCGCGGATGAGGGCGGGCGGGGTGATTTCCAGGGCGGTGGCTCCGACGCGGGCCAGCCAGGGCGAGGCGAGAGCGGAGGGTGCCGTCGACGGCTCCGCCTCCACCTCCGGGGCCCAGTGCCATTGGGTGGTGAGCGTGTGCGCGCCGAAGCTCACGACGCGGTCGATCACCACCCAGCCGGCGTCGCGCACATAGACCACGATGCGCCGCCAATCGCCGGCGCGGGGCTGGCCGGGAGCGGAGAACGTGGCGTCGCCCCAGGCCCACGAAAACCGGCCCGCCTCGCGAAAGCGGGGAGTCGCCGAGGGCAAGACGGAGACGCGACGCGGTTGCGGATCGGCGCCGCGACCGTCGAGCAGGAGGACGTTGTGGCCGGTGGGGCCGGCGAAGTAGTCGCGCCACGGGCCGGGCGCGTAGGTGTAGCGGCCGGAATCCACGAGAAACTCTCGCGCGCCGAGCGCGAGGTCGAGTTGCAGGTGGTCGGCGTGGTCGTGATCGGTGCCGCGCGGGCCGGCTTGGAAAAACGCCCAGTGCGGCGCGGCGGACGGTCCGCCGCGCCACACCGTCTGGCCGGCCCAGGGCAGGTGGACGGCGCTCGCGGTCGGCGCGGTTGGAGGGGTCGGCACGGGCGGCGAAGCGAGCAAGGCGGGCGCGTGGGCCGCGAGCAGGCCGCGCACGTCCTCGCGGTCGGAGTCGTTGTTGAGGGGGTTGCCCCCGCCGGGCGTCATGACGACGGCGAAGTAACGCCAGAGGCGCTCGACGCGCGGGGTCCAGATCGCGACGAGGTCGGCGCGGCCGGCGGCGCGGAGTCGGTCGAGCAGCATCTGGTAGTTGAGCGCGATGACCCGCTGGTAATGGGTGGATAACTCGACGTGCGCGCCGTCGGGATAGACTTGGTCGTCGTAGGCGCGGGTGAGCTGGTCGAGGCCGTAGGCTAGCCAGCGGTCGGCCCCCGGCAGATCGGGACGGGCGAGCGCGAGGCGGGTGAGGGCCAGCATTTCGGTGACGAGGTGGTTGCCCCCGAAGGCGTGATGGGCCGCGAGGTGTTCGCCGTGCGCGACGAGGCTGGCCTCGAAACGCGCGAGCAAAGCAGGCGACACGCCAGGCAGCGCGGGCAAAGCGTCCGCGATCGGCAGCCAACTATGCAGGAGCCGCCGGGCCGCCTCGAGCGGTCGCCAAGCGGCGGAAAACGTGAGTCGGCCGGGCGCGGGATGGGTGACGATCCAGTCGTCCAGGGTGGCGAGGAGGGCGGCCGCGTAAGGCGTATCGCGGTTCGCAAAACCCGCCGCGTTCGCACCGAACGTTTCAACCGCGAGGGTCTCGCGATGCGCGGCGAGCAGGGCCGGGAACCAGGCGTGGCGGTTAAAAAACCACGCCCACTCCGGGTCGTCGCGCGGGCCGCGCCAATCCCAGTCGTAAGCCGCGCCCTCGGTCTGGCCATCCTGACCGGTCTGGCCGGCCGGGATAGGGCGGCGCGGCTGGCGGGCGGTGACGCCCTGGAGGGTAAACGTGTCGGCCAGCGCGGCGTCGGCGGTGGCGCGGTCGGTGGCCTGCGCGCCGGCCGCGCGCAGCGTTTCCTCCCCGGCCACCCACGCATCCGGCGCTTGGGCGCGGAGCGTGGCCGCCCCGAAAACCAAACACGCCAAACCCACCGCGGCGCGCGCCAGGCCTAGTCGCGCGCCAGCCATCGGGTGATCGGACGCGCGACGAGCAGGACGACACTGGAAAGCAAAATCCCGATCAGCGGCCCGGCCAGACGTTGCTGCAGATAATGCGCCCAGTAGGAGGGGTTAAACGTGTCCCAACTCTGGGCCAGCGACACGAGCAGCCCGCCGAGGCAGACCAGCCAAGCGGAGAGCGCGAGCAGACGAACGATGAAAAGCGCATGCATTTTTTCGCGCCCTCACGTGACGGGTTTCACGCCAAAGGACAACGCGATCTCCTCGGCGAGCACCGCGCGTTGTTCACCCACCCGGATCTTGCCGGTCAGCACCGCCAGCGGGGCCCTGATGCGGCGCGGCGCGATGCTCAGCTCCAGGCGGTCACCCGGCCGGCACACCCGGCTGCACCGCACGCCGTCGCAGGACATCAGGAGGATCGACCGCGGATCCACGGTCGCGCCGACCACCCCCAGCGCCTCGACCATGGATGGCGCGTGCAGTAGAAAAAACACTCCCAACTGGCCCAGCGCCTCCAAGAGGAGCGAGGCCGGCATCACGGGATTGCCCTTGAAATGACCGCGCAAGGCATCCTCGCGGCCCGTGATCATATACGTTCCCCGCGCGCCGGTTTCCGACAAAAAGGCTTCGTCAAGAAACAGAAACGGCTCGCCCATCGGCAAACGTTCCCGCCAGGCCGGTAATTCGTCGGGGCGGGGAGACGGCGGCACGGACATCGCGCAAGGAACGCCGGCGACTCAGCCGGCGGGGTCAAGGGCCTTGGGGGCCGCCTTGCCGTCAATAAATGCGCGGATATCGCCCACCGTGCGCAGCGAGCGCACCTCCTCATTGGAGACGGTGATGCCCAAGACCTCCTCCACCAACATCACGATCTCCACCATCGTGAGCGAATCGAGGGCGAGATCCTCGACCAAACGCAATTCCGCGCCCGCCTCGAGCAGACAGGGGCGCAGCTCGGGATCGACGTAGCGCTCCAATATCCCGACCACCACTTGGAGGGTGAGTTCGGGTGAGCGCGTTTGTTGAAACTCGAGCGTAGCTAGGATGGTCGCTTCCGAACAACGGCGCAGGCTTTCACGTAACTGGTTTTTTTCTAGCGAGTTAAGGGTGGTGTTGACGGGAGAAAGGGACATCAGAATATGATACGTATCGGCTACATGACTGTTTGCACACTGACACATTATGGACAAGGCAATAATCCCATGAGCTACGCAAGCTCCGCACCGGATCGCGCCGCCCCATCGCCATGAGCGCGCCATCGGGGGGCGCACCGGAGCCGACGCTCTTTATCCTCACCCACGAGTTTGCCCCCCGACGAGGAGGCATCGCCACCTTCACTGAGGAGATGGCGCGCGCCGCCACCACCATCGGCCACCCGGTGGAGGTCTGGGCCCAGGCCTCCGACGCCGCGCCATCCGCCGACTCCCACTGGCCCTTCGCGGTGCGTCGGCTCGATCTGCGCGGCACCCATGGCGTGCGCTGCCGCCTCGCCCACGCGCGGCACCTCCTCGGCGAGCGCCGACGGCTGCGGCGGGCGCGCGTCTACCTTTGCGAACCCGGCCCGATGCTGG
>JBBRHC010000102.1:0-10929 GCA_038223295.1 Opitutales bacterium | reverse complement strand
CGCCGCCCGCCCCCGTCGCGGCCCCCGCGGCCGCCCCCGCCGGCTCCGCCGCGCCGGGCGCCGCGCTGCTCGCGGTCGATTTGCAAACCACCGTGCTCGGCTCCTTCCCGGCCGCCACCACCCGCGCCGTCACCTCGCGCGCCGGCCTCGCCCTCGCCGCCGCCCGCGAACTGCGCGTCCCCACCCTGTTTACCGAACAGGCCCCGGCCAAGCTCGGCCCCACCGCGCCCGCCCTGCGCAAACTCGCCCCGCTCGCGCCGGTTTTCGCCAAAAACACCTTCTCCGCCCTCTCCGATCCCCTCGTGCTCGCCGCCCTGCGCGAGCGCGAGGTCGAGCACCTGCTCCTCATCGGCATCGAGACGCCCATCTGCATTTACCAGACCGCGCTCGACGCCCTCGCCGAGCGTTTCCAGGTCACCGTGCTGTGCGACGCCGTCGGCGCGCGCCGGGCCGACGACCACGCCGCCTGCCTCGCCGCCCTGCGCCACTCCGGCGTGCACGTCCTCCCGGTCGAGACGGTTTTCTACGCGTTGCTTCACGATGCCGCGCACCCCTTTTTCAAAACCTTCACCGCCCTCGTCAAAGCCCACGCCTGACGCGCCGCGCCCGCCCCCGCGCCCGACCTCCGCGCCCGCCCTTCGCCCCTCGCCCTTCGCCCCCTGCCGTTCCTCCCACCATGTCCGACGCGCCTCCTCTGCTCACCGTCCGCGAACTCAAATCCCCCGCATTCCACGCCGGCGCGCCCTTCGCCGCCGTACTCGTGGTGAAAAAGCTCCAGCTCAAAACCGCCGCCAACGGCAACACCTTCCTCTCCCTCGAACTCGGCGACCGCGGCGGCAGCTTTTCCTGCACCGTCTTCGGCGACAGCCCCCTCTTCGACGCCGTCAAAGGCGGCGGCGAAGGCGCGGTCGTGCGGATCGAGGGCCGCAACGATTCCTTCCAGGGTCGCTTCTCCCCCAAACTCTACAAGGCCGCCCTTCTCACCGAGCAGGAACTCGCCGCCGAGCCCGGCCTGGTTGATGCCTTGGTCGAGCTCCCGCCGGAAAGCGGCGTCTCGCTCTGGGCCGAGTTTCAAACCTTTATCGACGCCATCCGGCACGACGAGCTGCGCATGACGGTGCGCGGCGCCTTTGAGGAGATTGGCGAGGTGTTCCGGTACTCGCCCGCCGCCGTCTCCATGCACCACGCCTACCGCCACGGCCTGCTCGAGCACACCGTCCACATGGCCCGCGCCTGCCGCGCCCTCCTGCCCCTCTACCCCGAGGTCGACTCCGACCTCGCCCTCGCCGGCATCCTCCTGCACGACACCGGCAAAACCATCGAATACGAGGGCACGCTCGCCACCAAACGCAGCCGCCGCGGCATCCTCCAGGGCCACGTCGTCCTCGGTTACCAGATCGCGCGCAAACACGGTATAAAAGCCCGCCTCGACCCCGACCGCCTGGAGCGCCTCGAACACATCATCCTCAGCCACCAAGGCGAACCCGAGTGGGGCGCCGCCGTCTACGCCGCCACGCCCGAGGCCGTTTTTGTCAGCATGATCGACAACCTCGACGCCAAGATGGGCATGGTCCAGCGCGCCCTGCGCCAGGCCGACGCCTCCGCCCCCTTTTCCGAACGACTCCCCGGCCTCAACACCACCCTCCTCACTCGTCCGCTCGACTAGGCCACGCGCCAGACCGTCCCCCCCCGCCGCCACCCACCCACGTGGGATTGATCGTAAGTTCAATGGCTCGACCTTCCGTCCCGGCCGTCCGCCACCCTTCCCGGCACCCCCTCCGGCACCCCGCTACGTCTTGGCCTTCCCCCCTTCCTCCCCTTTACCCGCCAAGTCCGCCCCGCATCCGTATAACACTCGCTAAACCCGCTTCGCGGCACATCATGCCCGGGTCGTTTTGCGCCTCACCCGCATGCCTTCCACCCTCGCCGCCAAACTGTTGTCCGTGTTGCGCGGGCGTCTCGGTCTGGGTCTGTTCGCGCTCGCCGGCCTGATCGCGAGCCTGCTGGTCTCCCATGCGCTCAGGCAGGCCGAGCGCGCCACCCGCGTCCAGGATTTCGAGCGCCGGCAGGATCTCCGCCACGACCAGATTCGCCAAAGTCTGAGCGAATACGAAAACTCGCTCTTCGCCCTCCGGCTTGTCGTGGAAAACAACTACGAATTCACCCCCGCCGAGTTCGAGCGGGCCGCCGCCGAGATCCATGCCCGCACCCCCGGCGTCCAGTGCATCCAGTGGGTCCCCATCGTCTCCGCCGCCGAACTGCCCGCCTTCGTTGATCGGGTGCGCACGGTGCTCCACGACTCCTTCACGGTGCATCGTCTCGGGCCCGATGGCGTGCCGGCCCCGGCCACGCCCTATTCCATGCTCGCCTCGGGCCCCGACGAGTTCGCCGTAATCACCTACGCCTACCCGCTGGCCGGCAACGAGAACTCGCTCGGCTACGACATCTTCACCGGACCCACCGCCGCCGATCTGCACGCCGCGCGGCGCGATTTCCGCATCACCCTGACCCGCCCCGTGCGCCTTGTGCAGGGCTACGACGGCGTGGTGCTCACCACCCTCGTCCGGCGCGAAGATTCCTCCGACGGACCGCCCTTCGGCGGGGCCGGCTACGTGCAAATGGTGCTCCGCCTCGCGCCCGTGGTGCAGCGCATCTGGAACTCCGGCCCGGACGGGGTGGCCGATCTGGCACTCTACGACGTCACCACCGCCGCCGCGCAACCGATCTACACCCACCTCGCGGGACGGAGCACCTTCGAGGCGGTGCCCGTGCCGCAAGCCGACTTCGTCAACCAAGCCACCATCAGCCGCGACTTCACCATCGGAGGCCGCACCCTGCGCGCCTGCTATCGGCCGCGCGCGGACTGGCTCGTCGCCCGTCAAGGCCTCGCTCCGTTCATCGTCCTGGGCTGCGGCCTCGCCCTGACCGCCCTCGGCTGCGCCTACCTTCGCCTCCTGCTGCGCCGCGCGGAGCGCATCCGCGCCGAGGTCGCCATCCGCACCCAGGAATTAAACGAAAGCCGCAGCCTGCTCGACACCCTCATCCACCACTCGCCCAGCGCCATCTGGATCAAGGACACCGAGCTGCGCTTCCAGCTCGTCAACGCCGAGTTCTGCCGAACCTACGGCCTCTCCCCCGGCGAGATCATCGGCCACACCGACGCCCTGTTGTTCAACCCCGAGCAAGTCGCCGAACTCGAAAAACCCGACCGCGAGGTTCTCCGCTCCGGCCTCACCCGCTACTTCGAGGCGACCTACCCCATCTACGGCGACCTGCGCACCTACCTGGTCGGCAAGTTTCCCCTCCGCCACTCCGACGGCATCATCCACGCCGTCGCCGGCATCGCCACCGACATCACCGAGCGCCGCCGCGCCGAGTCCCAACGCAACGCCATGGAACGTCGCCTGCTCGAAGCCCAAAAACTCGAAAGCCTCGGCGTGCTCGCCGGCGGCATCGCCCACGATTTCAACAACCTCCTCACCGGCATCCTCGGCCACGCCAGCCTCTCTCGCGCCCTCCTCCCCGCCCAGTCCCCGCAGCAACACTCGCTGCTCCAAATCGAAAACGCCGCCCGCCGCGCCGCCGAACTTTGCCAGCAAATGCTCGCCTACTCCGGCCGCGGCCACTTCGCGGTCGAGCCCGCCGACGTCGGCACCCTGGTGAAGGAAACCGTGCCGCTGCTCCGCCTCTCGATCTCGAAAAAAGCGCGCCTTCACTTCGACCTCGATTCCCGCCTGCCCAGCGTCGTCGCCGACCTCACGCAACTGCGCCAGATCATCATGAACCTCGTGGTCAACGCCTCCGACGCGCTCGGCGAACACGAGGGCGACATCACCCTGCGCACCAGCCTGGTCGCCGCCGGCCCCGCGTTTTTCGCCACCTGCGTGCACGCTCCGGACCTGGCCTCCGGCGACTACGTCTGCCTGGAGGTCACCGACACCGGTTGCGGCATGTCGGCTGAAACCCAGGCGCGCATCTTCGACCCCTTTTTCACCACGAAATTCACCGGCCGCGGCCTCGGCCTCGCCGCCGTGCTCGGCATCGTGCGCGGCCACCTGGGGGCCTTGCGCGTCACCAGCGCGCCCGGCGCCGGCACCACGTTTCGACTCTACTTGCCCGCCTCCGCCACGCCCCCGGGGCACCCGGTCTCGCACCCTTCCACGCCCGCCGTCCCGGCCAACGCCGCCCCCGAGGGCAGGAAACATCGCCTGCTCCTCGTTGACGACGAGGAAGGAGTCCGCGAGACCGCCGCCCTGCTCCTGCGCAGACTCGGCTACGAAGTGGACGTCGCCTCCGATGGCGCGCACGCCCTGCGCCTCTTCCTCCCCGCTCCGCAACGACCCGACGCCGCCCTCCTCGATCTCACCATGCCCGGCCTTTCCGGCGGCGAACTACTCGCCGAGCTGCGCGTCGTTCGGCCCGATTTCCCCGTGCTGCTGATGAGCGGCTACAGCGAATTCGACGCCGCCACCCTCCTGGCCGCCCCGCGCACCGGCTTCCTGGCCAAGCCCTTCACCCTGGCCGGCTTGAAGGAAAAACTCGCCAAACTACTCCCCCCCGAGGCCACAACCGACTCCGGCCGTTGATCGCGGCCAAAGTTCACCCGCGCCGCGTCGCCTCGACGACCTCGACCATCTCGCCGAGGTGGCGCCACCGCACATTCCACCCGGCGATGGCCATGCCGTATATCCGCCCGGCCTCCGCATCCTGGTAGGCCGGCTGCAAATCCAGCGCCAGCAACTGCCGCACGAGCGCGAGCACTTCGGGCGGCCAGGCCGCCGCGATCTCGGCGGGGATGATAATCTGCCCCGCCGCACGCGACGGCGGCGCCGCCTGCGCCCAGTCCGCCCGCGCCTCGGGCTGCGCCTCGCACCACGGGAGGTAAGGTTTCACGTCATACACGGGTGTGCCGTCCACGCAGTCGACGCCCGCCACGCGCAACGCGCCAGGCTCGACCGCCACCAAGCGCACCAACGAGAGCCCGAGGCCGTTGGGCCGCCGGGGCGAACGCGAGGCAAAGACCCCCACCCGCTCGTTGCCACCGAGGCGCGGCGGACGCACCGTCGCGGCGCCGTCCCAAGGCGGGTTTTTATGAAACCCCGTGAAGAGCCACAGGTGGGAAAACGCCTCGATTCCGCGCACAAAATCGGGTGAGGCAAACTCGGGCAAAAACTCCACCCGCCCCTCGGCCGCCGACACGATCCCCGACTGCCGCGGAATGCCAAATTTCTCCGCAAAAGGGGTGCGCAGGAGGGCGACGGGTCGGAGGGACTGAGTTTGAACCACGGAGGACACGGAGAGCGCGGAGATAAATACAGGAGCCCGGTCAGGGCATCAAAAAACGCTCGGTTCGACTCTCCGTGTCCTCCGTGCGCTCCGTGGTTAAGTTTCCCTGCGTCTCAGCCCTTGGCCGCGAGGACGTGGAAATTTGCCATGCTGATGCCGCTGAGCATCGCGCCCACGATACCCAGAAAACCCTGATCGGTCCCCGCGAGGTATAAGTTGGCCAGTGCGGTGCGACCATCGCGGATCTTCTTGGGCGAGCCATAGATCGCCCCGCCAAAATGGCCGGTGAATTTCGTGATGGTGCGCGGTGTGAACATATCGGTCGCGACCGTGGCGCGCGCAAGCGTGTCGGCGGCGGGCAAAGCCGGCAAAAACCGTCGCGCACTCGCCTGGATCTCGTCATACCAGCGTTTTTTCTCCGCTTGGTAGTCCGCCTCGTTCCCGAGACCGGTCCAGTAGTCGTAGTTTGCCAGGCAGGTGCAGCGAAACAACCCCTCGGGCAGCCCCTCGCCCTCGGGAAAGGCGAAGTTGTTGGGCAGGCAAATCACCCCGCTGCGCGCATCCACCGGCCCGCGCGCCTGTTCGTAGGCGAAGCGGGGCGAGTCGTTGAAAAAAACTATCGTATCGTCGCCCCACCCCAGCGACGCCGGCGGCCGGTCGAGCACCGTGATCGTCTCGCAATAGCTCAGTCTTCCCACCGGATGCCCCAGGGCTTGAGGTGGCACGGGCGTCCCGCCCGTGGGCTCGGTCCTCATTTCGTCACCCCAGCCATCACGGCCCAGACGCCCGTGCCACGCGGTCAAGGCCTCCGTCTCCGGCGCGCCGATGGTGCTGATCACCTGCGTGGCGGTGATTTCCGAGCCGTCATCGAGCACCATGCGCTCCGCCCTGCCCGCCTCCGTCACGATGCGCGCGACGCCACAGCGCATGCGGCGTTCGCCGCCGGCCTGCCGATACTTCTCCAACAACACCCGCACGATCACCCGCACCCCGTCTACCGGGCGGGCAAAGCCCTCCAAATACAGGGCCTTGAACATGATGACGAACTGGCCGAACTCCATGTCGTGCTCCGTGGCGCTGCCATAATACATCACCGGGCAAAACAACATGTCTTCCAACAAGGGGTCGCCGACGTGCCGACGCACTATTTCGCGCGCGCTCTCCGGCTGCGCATCGAGCGAGACGTCGTCATAGGTCCGCACCAGCCGCGTCAGCGCGCGAAAACCATCAATCTTGCGGGGAAATTTATCCGCCACCTCCGCTTCGAGCACGGCGAAATCGTTGGTAAAGGTGAGGGACGTCTCGCCCTGCGGCCCGAAGGCGATGCGCGAACGTTTTTGCGGATGCAGGGCGAACTCGTCGCGATCAATGCGAAGCTGGCGCAAGAGTTTGCCGAGCGGGGTTCCCTTGGTGCCGGGCGGCACCCAATTGGTCATGGCGTGCAAGCCGACGTCGTATTTGCGCCCCTCGATGGCGTAGAAGGAGTTGAGCCCGCCGACCACGTTATGGCGTTCAAATATGCACACGCGTTTGCCGAAATGCGCCAGGCGAATGCCGGCGGCGAGCCCGGCCATGCCCGCCCCGATAATGGCGACGTCGTAGTGGGTGGAGGTGTTCACGAGCTTTGAGTCTTCGCGTCTTCGCGCAGGATTCTACTTTGTAAAATCGACGGTAACCGCTTCTCTTTTCAGAGATTGGCCACGAGAGGCAAAAAAGGCACAAAAATGAGCCGAAGTTTTTGCGTTTTCCATGGCTTTTTGTGGCTATTTTTTCCTGCCGTTTTCCCTCTGTTTCATCCGATTAGGAAAGCAGCGTTAAAAACAAAAAAGCCCGGCCGAGGCCGGGCCAATTTCGTGATAAGGCAACCGCGTGGCGGTGCTTACTTACCCAGCGCCTCGAACTTCGGCGTGAGGTAGTCGGCGCAGCTATCGAGCGAGGCGAGGTGGATGTAGTCGGCCTCGGGCACCTCGATGCCGTGCTGTTTGCGTAGCTCCATGACGATATCGAGGAAGTCCATGCTATCGAGCTGCATCTGATCGCGCAGGCGCACTTCCCCCTTCAGGTTGGAGAGATCTTCGTCCGGGGCGATGTCGGCGATGATATCGAGCACGATCTGCTTGCAGGCGTCTTTGGTCATGTGGGTCGTAAAATGTATCGGGAACAGGTTCGGATTTCGGGCAAAGTCGAGGAACTAGGCGGCAAAGCGTTTCACAATCAACGTGGAATTAATGCCGAGCATACCGAAGGAGTTGTTCAAGATTGTGTCCACCTTGGCGACCTTTCGGGGCGTGTTGATGACGAGACCGTCGATGGCGCAGAGCGGGTCGAGGTCGTCCACGTTGATCGTGGGATGCACCACGAGGTCGTCAAAGCTGGGCAGGTTGCCCGCCAGCTCGAGCGCGCCGGCCGCGCCCATGCAGTGACCGATGTAGCTTTTGGTGTTGTTGATGGACGTTTCCGGACAACCCGCGCCGAAGACGGCGCGGATGGCCTCGCACTCCTGGATGTCGCCCTGCGGGGTGGCGGTGGCGTGCGTGTTCACGATGTGGATATCGCGCGCGGTCAGCTTCGCGTTGACCAGGGCTTTTCTCACGCACTCGGCCTGGCGGCCGGGGTTGGGCAAGACGTAGTCGGAGGCGTCGCTGTTGACGCAGTAGCCGCCGATTTCGCCGTAGATCTTCGCGCCGCGCGCGAGGGCGTTGTCAAGGCGTTCGAGGGTGTAGAGGCAACCGCCCTCGGAGATGACGATGCCGTTGCGGCCTTTATCGAAGGGGCGGGAGGCTTTTTTCGGATCGGCGTGGGTGGCGAGTGCGTTCTGGGATTTGAAGCCGGCGAAGATGCCGAAGGTGTGGATCGACTCGCTCACCCCGCCGCAGAAGGCCAGGTCCACCTCGCCGAGGCGCAGCATCTGTGCGGCGTGGATGAGGCCGAGATTTCCGGCGGCGCAGGCGGCCCCGATGGTGTAGGCCGGACCGGTGATGCCGAGGGCGAGCGAAATCTCGCCGGCGGGGTTGTTGGCCACCGTGCGGGGGTTGTGGTAGTGCGACCAATACTTCGTGTCGTAGTTAAACTTTGAGATAGCGTATATCTCGTTCTCCGTCTCGACGTTACCGTGCTCGGTGCAGCCGATGTAGATACCCACGCGATCCTTCGGTACGGTATCGAAGGCAAGGCCGCTGTCCTTCAGCGCCTCGTTCGCGCAGTAGATCGAGATGGAGCCGGCCCGGGTGCCCACGCGCAGGCCCTTGCGGGTCTGGTAGCGGAGCGGGTCGAAGTGGCAGACGCCCGCGATGAGTTTGCCCATGTAGCGCACGTCGAACGGCTCCACGCCGGCGACGCCGTTGAGGAGGTTTTGGCGGAACTCGGGTAAGGAATTCCCGTTCGGCGCCGTAAGGCCGATACCTGTGATAACGATGCGGGCAGGCTGAAACGACATGGGGGGAGGAAAAGCGCTAGCCAAGTCCGCTCGCGTGGCAATACAAGCCTCGCTCCGTTTTTCGTCCGCCCAACGCCTTTCCCCTAATCTTTTTATCATGAACGTTCTCGTCGTCGGAGGCGCCGGTTACATCGGCTCCCACTGTGTTCGCCAACTGATCGCCGCCGGTCACACACCCGTGGTGCTCGACAACCTCGTCTTCGGCTACCGCGCCGCCGTGCCCAAGGAAGTGCCCTTCTACTCGGTCAACCTCGGCAACGAGTCCGAGGTCGGCAAAATCCTCAAGAAGGAGAAAATCGAGCTGGTGATGCATTTCGCCGCCTACGCCTACGTGGGCGAGAGCGTCACCGATCCGCTCAAATACTACTTCAACAACGTCGCCGCCACGCTCCACCTGCTGCGCTGCATGATGGGCTGCGGGGTGAAAAAATTCGTCTTCTCCTCCACCTGCGCCACCTACGGCATCCCGGAAAAAATGCCCCTCGTCGAGGGAATGCCCCAGGCTCCGATAAACCCCTACGGCCAGACCAAACTCGACATCGAAAACGCGCTCAAATCCTTTGCGCACGCCTACAAGCTCAGCTTCGCCGCCTTCCGCTACTTCAACGCCGCCGGCGCCGCCGAGGATGGCTCCATCGGCGAGTGCCACAACCCCGAGACCCACCTCATCCCGCTCGCCATCGACGCCGCCAACGGCAAGCGCCCGGCCCTACAGGTCTTCGGCACCGACTACCCCACCCCGGACGGCACCTGCCTGCGCGACTACATACACGTGGACGATCTCAGCCGCGCCCACATCGCGGTCTTCGACAAACTCGAGACGCCCGGCGCGCAGTATTTCTACAACCTCGGCACCGGCACCCCGACCTCCGTGCTCGAGGTGATCAACGCCGTGGAAAAAGTGACCGGCAAAAAGGTGCCCTACACGACCGCGCCCCGCCGCGCCGGCGATCCGCCCGCGCTCTACGCCGACTCCTCCAAGGCCAGGAGCGAGCTCGGCTGGGAGCCGAAATACCTGACCATCGAGCCCATCGTCGCCACCGCCTGGCAGTGGCACTCGACCCACCCGGAAGGCTTTGGCCCCAAGACCGGCTGAGCCCATCCGCACCAAACAAAACGCCCGCCGGAAAAATTTCGGCGGGCGTTTTTGTTTTTTGGGTGAAGGGTCCGTGTAACCGAATTTCGGATACCGTTCGAGACCGGGACCGGGTCCGAGACCGGAGTCGGGGTGGACGCCGATGTCGTCGGCCTGCGCTCCGCGAACGGTCCGCCTCAGGCGCCTTAGGCGTGGATCTCGTCGGCCTTGAAGAACCGGGCGATCTCGATCTTGCCGTTTTCCTCGCTGTCGGAGGCGTGGGCGACGTTCTTCATCATATCGGATCCGCAATCGCCACGGATCGTGCCTTTGGGGGCCTTGCGCGAGTCGGTCGGCCCGAGGAGATCACGGACCTTGGCCACGATGCCCTCGCCCTGGAGCGCGAGCACGATGACGGGACGGGAACTCATAAAGGCCTCGATCTCGGGATAAAACGGCTTGTCAGCCACGTGCGCGTAGTGCTCGCGCAACTGGGCCGCGGTCAAGCGGGTCATTTTGCAACCGACGATCTCGAAGCCGGCTTTTTCAAAGCGGTCCACGACATTGCCAACATGTTTCTGCTCAAGGCAGTCGGGCTTACAGATGATAAGTGTTTTCTGCATAGGGTCGGTGAACAAAGGCGCGGGCGGCGTTCAAGGGAAGCTTGTTTTCGCACCCGCCGATTCTTGCGGGGCGCGCCCACAGCCCCGCCCGCGCTTCGCCGCCTGCCCGCGGGGCCGATCCCCCCTGGAGCCGCCGCTCAGGCGAGTAGTTTCACCAACTCGTCGCAGACCGCCGGCGCGCCGGCCACGAAGGGCACGCGGCCCATTTTGAGATCGAAAACCCGGAGCGGAAACAGCGGGCCCGCGAGGTAGCGCACGTCGCCGCCGGCGCCGAGACAGAACGGTACGGCGGCGGCGATGTCCCAGACCTTTACGTTGTGATCGACGGTGGCGTCGAGCAGGCCCGCGCCGACGTAGGCGAGGTGCAGCGTGCTGCTGCCGAGCCCGCGGATTTTGAAGCGCTCGACCACCAGCGTGGCGTGCGGGCAGAACCGTTTGTCCATCGGACTGTGGAAGCCCAGCATGCGCTGCGCGGCGGGCGTATCGGTCTTCACCGTGACGGCGCGCTC
>JBBRHC010000101.1:0-10963 GCA_038223295.1 Opitutales bacterium | reverse complement strand
ACACCTACACCGGCGACACCCGCGTCTCCGCCGGCGCCCTACGCGTCGCCGCCGCCAACGTCATCAACGGCTCCGACCTCGTCCTCAATGGCGGCGTCCTCGAAATCAACGGCGACCTCGACACCGGCAACCCCGGCGACTTCACCCGCACCGTCGGCACCACCGGCGCCGACGACGTCCGCTGGACGGGCGACGGCGGTTTCTCCGCCTCCGGCGCCAATCGCGAGGTCCGCCTCAACAACGCCGTCGCCGCCGTCACCTGGGGTGGCGCCACCCCCACCTCCGGCTTCGTCGGCGCCAACAACGCCCTCATCCTCGGCTCCGTCAGCTCCGGTAACACCGTCACCCTCGCCAACGCCGTGGTTCTCGGCGGCACCGGCACCCGCACCATCCGCACCGTCGCCGGCACCGCAGCCGGCATAGCCAACGGCACCCTCTCCGGCGGCGTCTCCGGCACCGCCTCCCTCGCCGTCACCGGCAACGGCCGCCTCGACCTCACCGCCGTCAACACCAACTCCGGCACCCTCACCGTCACCGGCTCCGAAGTCCGCCTCACCGGCGCGGCCACCATGGCCAGCGTGGTCAACAGCGGCGGCACCTCCGGCATAACCGTCCAACAAGGCGGCCGCCTCGTCCTCGACTACTCCGGCAGCGCCGCCATCAACCGCATCGGCGACACCACCGATATCGCCCTCTCCGGTGGCCGACTCGATATGTTCGGTCGCGAAGACACCGACTTCACCGAGACCGCCGGTGTCCTCCGCAGCCTCGCCGGCGGTAATCAAGTAAACGTCCAACGCACCTCGAATCACGACACCGTCCTCGCCTTCTCCTCGCTCGCCCGCAGCGCCGGCTCCACCCTCGAATTTACCAACGACACCTCCGTCGGCACCCTGGGTAACACTAACAACAACCCCCGCGTCACCTTTGTCACCGCCCCCACCCTCGAGCAAACCATCCTCCCCTACGCCGTTTTCGGCAACGGCACCACCCCCACCGCCTTCGCCGGCATCACCTCTGGCCGCCTCACCGGCGTCACCGGCACCAACACCGCCGAAACCTCCTGGACCGACGCCATCATCGCCGCTCCCACCGGCGCCACCGACCGCGCCCTCGATGCCGACCGCACCGTCGGCGCGCTCAACCTCGGCAACAACGTAAACGTCACCCAAAACGGCTCCCGCACCCTCACCGTCTCCACCGGCGCCATCCTCTCCACCGGTGCCACCGCCAGCACCCTCACCACCACCAACCTCCAGGTCGGCGGCACCGGCAACCGCGAGCTGATCACCCACGTTTACGGGGGCGGCCTCACCCTCGACACCCGCATCCAGAACAACGGCAACACCACTGGCCTCACCAAGTCCGGCTCCGGCAGCCTCACCCTCGCCGGCACCACCGCCAACACCTACACCGGAGTCACCACCGTCAACGCCGGCACCCTCGTCCTCGCCAAGTCAGACGGCGTCACCGCCATCGCCGGCAACCTCGTCATCGGCGACGGTCGCGGCATCGACACCGTCCGCCTCGGCGCCAACGAACAAATCGCCGACAGCGCCACCGTCACCCTGCGCGGCGGCGAACTCGGCAACGCCTTGAACGTCGCCCGCCTCGAGCTCAACGGCCTCATCTCCGATACCATCCCCTCCCGCATCGAGACTTTTGCCACCCTCGCCATCACCGGCAACAGCGTCCTCGACTTCGGCGGCGGCCACGTCTGCTCCCCCACTTTCCTCCAGCTCGACTCCCTCACCGTCGCCGCCGATTCCCTGCTCACCATTACCAACTGGATCGAGTTCACCGATTTCCTCCTGGTTGAGAAGGCCACCTTCGAATCCACCCAGCTCGCTCGCGTCGTTTTCGACGGCTACTCTGGCACTGCCAACTGGAAGAACTACGACTCCACCTACTATCAGGTCACCCCCGTCCCCGAGCCCTCCACCTACGGAGCACTCTCCCTTGGCGGCCTCACCGCCTTCGTCCTCTTCCGCCGCCGCAGGCGCTCCGTGTAGGGCGGGGTCGCTGCATCCCGCCGTTCCGATTTCCGGCTCCGGGCGATCCCGTTTCCGCGAAAAAACCGCCCCGGCCCGCCTCGTCCGCCGGGGCGCGCCCCCTCACCGCCGCGCCGCGCCCGCCTGGATGTTAGCCTCGATGCGCTCCCACAGGCTGCGCGAGTAGGCCTGGTGGCCGACCAGCTTCACCCGGATCTGCACCTCGGATTGGCGGCTGTTCACCTCGCGGATATCCACCCGCACCTTCTCGTTCAGCTCCGTCTCCGCCACTAAATCCGCCCGGAAGCGGTCCACCTGGCTCGAGACCTCCGTCAGCCGCATCTCGGCAAACACCTGCCGCGTCGCCGCCACCGTGCGCGCCGAATCCGCGTTCACCAACATGCGGAATTTGCCCACCTCGTTCACCGCCTGATACTCGCCCGTGTCATCCAGCGGCACGCTGCGACACCCGCCCGCCAGCGCGAGGCCGGCCACGACGAGGGAGATTTTTAGGGCGAAGGAAAAAGGGAAAGACTTCATGGTGGGTGGGAAAACGTGGGGCGGAAAAAGTTTCCCCCACCTTTGCCCCCGGCCTCGCGCCCCGTCAACCGACCACCCGCCCGGATCCGCGCTTTTTTACCTTTTGTGCTTTTGGCGCCGGATTTCACCCCGCCATTCTCCCGCCCTTATGACCTCCCCGCTCGTCGGCCTCATCATGGGCAGCACCTCCGATTGGGAGACCATGCAGCACGCCGCCGCCACCCTCACCCGGCTCGGCATCCCCTTCGAACGCGACGTCGTCAGCGCCCACCGCACGCCCGATAAACTCGCCGACTACGCCAAGACCGCCGAGTCGCGCGGCCTCCGCCTCATCATCGCCGGCGCCGGCGGCGCCGCCCACCTCCCCGGCATGTGCGCCGCCTTCACCCCGCTCCCCGTGCTCGGCGTCCCGGTCGAGAGTCACAGCCTCAAGGGCCAGGACAGCCTGCTCTCCATCGTTCAGATGCCCGGCGGCATCCCCGTCGCCACCTTCGCCATCGGCAAACCCGGCGCCATCAACGCCGCCCTCTTCGCCGCCGCCATCCTCGCCGGCACCGACGCGACCATCCGCGCCGCCCTCCACGCCTTCCGCGCCGACCAGACCGCCGCCGTCCTCGCCGCCAAGCTCCCCTGAGTTCGGTTTCTTCTTTGCTCCTTCCGCGCCTTTTTGCGGCCAATCTCTCCGTCTTCCCCATGATTCTCCCCGGCAAAACCCTCGGTGTCCTCGGCGGCGGCCAGCTCGGGCGCATGTTCGCCCACGCCGCCGAGCGCCTCGGCTACCGCGTCCACATCTACGAGCCGTCGCCCGATTCGCCCGCCGCCGAGGTCAGCGCGCACGCCGTCCACGCGCCCTACACCGACCTCGCCCGACTCGAGGCCTTCGTGCGCGCCTGCGACGTCGTCACCTACGAGTTCGAAAACATCCCCGTCGGGCCCCTCCGCCACCTGGAAAACGCCGCCGCCTTCCACCCTCGTTGGCAAATCCTCGCCGTCGCGCAAAACCGCCTCCGCGAGAAAACCTGGCTGCGCGACAACGCCTTCCCGCACGTGCGTTTCGCCGAGTGCGGCGCCGACGGCGACCTCGCAGCCGCCATCCGCTCCATCGGCCTGCCCTGCGTGGTCAAAACCGCCGACTTCGGCTACGACGGCAAAGGTCAGCTCAAGGTCGCCGACGAGGCCTCCCTCGCCCGCGCCGTCGCCGCCTTCGCCGGCCAGCGCGCCGTGGTGGAGCAGTGGATCGATTTCACCTGCGAGCTCTCCGTGCTCGTCGCCCGCTCCACCGCGGGCCAGACGCGCTGTTTCCCCGTCGCGGAAAACATCCACACCCGCCACATCCTCGACTTCTCCATCCTCCCCGCCCGCATCGCCCCCGAGATCCAGGAAAACGCCCGCCTCCTCGCCGAGGCCATCGCCGACCGCCTCGGCCTCGTTGGCCTGCTCGCGGTCGAGCTCTTCCTTACCACGACCGGCGAGCTCCTCGTCAACGAGCTCGCCCCCCGCCCGCACAACAGCGGCCACTGGACCCTCGACGCCTGCGTCACCTCCCAGTTCGAGCAACACGTCCGCGCCGTCGCCGGCCTGCCCCTCGGCGACGTCGGCCTCACCGCCCCCGCCGCCGTCATGGTCAACATCCTCGGCGACGCTTGGAAATGGGACGGCGACCGCTGCGTCGGCGAGCCCGCCTGGGCCGCCTTGCTCCGCGAGCCCCGCGTACACCTCCACCTCTACGGCAAAAAAGACCCCCGCCCCGGCCGCAAGATGGGCCACTTCACCGTCACCGCCGCCACCCCCGACGAGGCCCTCGACCTCGCCCGCCGCCTCCAAGCCGCCTTATAGGCGCCGTTCCCGATCCGTTTCCGCCGGACGTATCCGCGTCCGCCCCGCGCGCCGCCTTTTTTCCGCGTTTGCCGCCGCGCCTGCGCGCGTCACGGTTCACCGTCTTCATGGAAAACACTCCTCTCACTGGCGCGCAGAAAACCCACCTTCGTGGCCTGGGCCAGACCCTCGACCCCGCGATCAAGGTGGGCAAAGCCGGCCTCACCCCGACCTTCTTCCGCGAGTTCGCCCGCATCCTCGCCGCCCGCGAGCTGATCAAACTCCGCTTCGAAGGCACCGACCGCCACGAACGCGCCGCCCTCGTCGCCCGGATCGAGACCGAGACCGGCGCCCCCTGCGTCGGCGCCGTCGGCCACACCGCCCTCTTCTTCCGCCAGAACCAGGAACCCAAAGACCGCGTGGTTAAATTCTAACCAAAATTCAGCCGGAGGAGTGGCCGCAAAAAGTCACAAAAGTCGCAAAAGAAACTGCTCCCGACACCGCGCTCTTACCCTGCCTGATTTTCCACCGCTCCCTCCATAATCTTTCCGACTTTTCTCCGTCTCCGGTTTTTGCGCCTTCCGCGCCTTTTTGCGGCCAATTCCCCGTCTCCGTTTCCACCCCCCGATTTTTTCGCCCCTCCGTTCTTTTTGTGGCCAATCCTCCGCTAGCAACCCACCCCCTCGCCCCCTACGGCTGGGACGCCGCCTGGGAGGCCGTCTTTGCCCCCCACGCCGCCGCCGGCCTGGAGCCCGCGCGCGTGGTCGTCGAGCTGCGCCGCCACTACTACGCCGTCGTCACCGGCACGGGTGAACTGCTCGCCGAGTGCGTCGGCAAGTTCCACCACGACGCCAAACGCGAATCCGACGCCTATCCCGCCGTCGGCGATTGGGTCGCCGTCTCGCCCAGCCCCGGCGCCGAGGGCCGCGCCCAGCTCCACGCGCTGCTCCCGCGCCGCAGCCGCTTTTCCCGCCAGTCCGCCGGCGGCGAACAATCCCAGCAGCTCATCGCCGCCAATATCGACGTCGTCTTCCTCGTCAGCGGCCTCGACCGGAACCACAACCCCAAGCGCATCCAGCGTTTCCTCGTCGCCGCCCGCGATTCCGGCGCGCAGCCCGTCATCGTCCTCAACAAAGCCGACCTCCACCCCGACCCCGAGTCCGTGCGCGTGGAGATCGAGCGCCTCGTCCCCGGCGTGCCCGTCGTCATCACCAGCAGCCATACCCGCCGCGGCCTAAAACTCCTCGGCGGCCACGCCACCCCCGGCCGCACCCTCGCCTTCGTCGGCAGCTCCGGCGTGGGCAAAAGCAGCCTCATCAACCGCCTCGCCCGCGACGCCGAACTGCCCACCGCCGAGGTCCGCGAAAAAGACGCCAAGGGCCGCCACACCACCACCCGACGCGAGCTCGTGCTCGCCCCCAGCGGCGCCCTCATCATCGACACCCCCGGCATGCGCGAGCTCCAGCTCTGGGACGCCGACGAAGCCCTCGAGGAGGCCTATTCCGACATCGGCCAGATCGCTCTCCGCTGCCGCTTCACCAGTTGCCAACACGAGGACGAGCCGGGCTGCGCCATCCGCGTCGCGCTCGAGGCCGGCACCCTCCCGCCCGAGCGTCTCGCCAGTTACCGCAAACTGAAAGCCGAGCAAGCCGCCAAGGCCCCGTCCCTGCGCAAGCCCAGCGCCGTCGCCAGCAAACCCAGTTGGAAAAAAAAAGCCGCCGAGCGCACCGCCAAGCCCTTCCGCCACCAACATCACCGCGAGGACTGAGGCCAAAGCCGCGAAGGCGGGGCGGGTGGAACGCATTGACCCCAATGCGTTGGCTCGGCCCCTCCGCGCCAACCCCGGCGTGAACCCGCTTCAGCGCGCACCGGGCGCGGTTGAATCTTTTTCGCCGGGGCCGAGCTCGCCCTTCCCGCCTCGGGTGCGGCACATCGGGTGCTTCGCCTTGCGCGCCGGGCCGCCCGCGGGCCCGGCGCTTTTTTCCACTCCGCACCATTCCGCACCACTCCGCGTCCATCCACCGCGCCCGGCTCCCCGGCCCCTCCCCTCGTTCATGTCCACGTTGCCCGCCTCCACTCGCCGCCGTTTTCTCTCCACCCTCACCGGCCTCGGCGTGGGCTCCACCCTCCTCCCCGGCGTGCTCTGGGCCAAGATGGACGCGACCGGCACGGCCACCCTCACCGCCGCCATGCTGCGCGACGCGGCCGCCGTCGCCGGCCTGGTTTTCACCGAAGAGGAATGCACCGCCATCGTCGAGTCGGTTAACCAAAACCTCGAACGCTACGACAAGCTCCACGCCCTCAAAATCCCCAACGACGTCGCGCCCCCTTTCTACTTTAGCCCCCTCGTCGCCGGCATGCAGGTGGACGACAAACCCGCGCCCCTTCGTTTCAGCAACCCCGCCAAACGCACCCGCCCCGCCCAGCTCGAAGACCTCGCCTTCTGGTCGGTCGCCGACCTCGGCCATTTGCTGAAAACCCGCGCCGTCACCTCCGAGGCCCTCACCCGCATGTTTCTGGAGCGGCTGCATCGCCTCAACGCCAAGCTCAACTGCGTCGTCACCTTTCTCGATGACCTCGCCCTCGCCCAGGCCCGCCAAGCCGATGCCGAAATCGCCGCCGGCCGCCACCGCGGACCCCTCCACGGCATCCCGTGGGGCGCGAAAGACATCATCGCGGTAAAAGGCTACAAAACCACCTGGGGCTCCGGTGCCTACCAAGACCAGGTGATCGATAAAGACGCCACCGTCGTCACCCTCCTGCGCGAGGCGGGCGCCGTCCTCATCGCGAAGTTGAGCACCGGCGAGCTCGCCGGCGGCGACGTCTGGTTTGGCGGCCGCACCAACAACCCCTGGAACCTCGAGGTCGGGGCCAGCGGCTCCTCCGCCGGCCCGGGGTCCGCCGTCGGCGGCGGCTGCGTGCCCTTCGCCATCGGCACCGAGACGGGCGGCTCCATCCTCGGCCCTTCCGCGCGCTGCGGCGTCACCGGCTTGCGCCCCACCTTTGGCCGCGTCAGCCGCTACAGCGTCATGGCCTTGTCCTGGACCCAGGATCGCCTCGGCCCGATGTGCCGCTACGTCGAGGACTGCGCGCTCGTCATGAGCGTCATCGCCCGCCCCGACGGCATCGACCTCGGCATGTCGCCGCTGCCCTTTAACTGGGATGCGCGGCGCGACATTAAAAAACTCCGCGTCGGCTACCTCCCCCAGGCCTTCGGCGACGCCGACCGGAACCCGGAATGGATAAAAAACGACGCCGCCACCCTCGCCCAGCTCCGCCGCCTCGGCGTGGACCCTGTTCCGCTCACCTTGCCCGACATCCCGGAGCTAAACGTGCTCTCCCTCAGCGTGGAATCCGCCGTCTTTTTTGACGAACTCCTGCGCGGCGACCGCCATAAACTCCTCACCGTAAAAACCCGAGCTCCCCGTCTGCGCGCCGCCCGCCTCATCCCCGCCGTCGAGTACCTGCAATCCCAGCGCCTGCGCGCCATGATGATGGCGCAACTCGCCGCCGCCACCGCCGGGGTGGATGTCTACGTGGCGCCGTATTCCAGCGGCCGCATCGATCCCCCGCCCCCGCTCGGTGCGCCGCCCCCGCCGCAAAATTTCACCCAGCAGCACAACCAAATGGCCAACCTCGCCTGTTACCCGGCCATCGCCCTGCCCAACGGTTTCACCGCCAACGGCACGCCCTCCAGCATCACCTTCCTCGCGCGCCCCTTTGGCGAAGCCGCGCTCCTCACCGCCGCCAAGGCCTACCAGGACGCGACCGGCTTTCATCTTAAAACCCCGCCGCTCTGATCCGCCAAGCGGCCAAGCGTCCCCGCGCTCCCGCGCAGGGCTACGCGAAACGCTACGTGAAGCGCGGGGCCGCGCGCGCCAGGTAGCCCGTTGCGGGAGCAGCGGGACCTCCGCAGAGCCTTTTGCGCTCCCGCGCCGTCTTTTTCGTAAATACGCCGCTCCGCGCTTGATTTACTGTATATATTTAATATACATACTAAATCAGCCCACCCGCACCGATGCCTCCCGGACCCGCCAAATTCATCCTCGGTCCCATTTCGCCCGCCGCGGACGGCACGCTCTACCAGCAGCTCGTGGATCGGCTGAAGCGCGAGATCGGCCAGGGCCGGCTCGCACCCGGCGCGCCGCTCCCCTCCTTCCGCCAGCTCGCGGAGGACATGCTCGTCAGCGTCATCACGGTGAAGCGCGCCTACGAGGAGCTGGAGCGCGAGGGCATCATTTTCCGCCGCCAGGGCCTCGGCACCTTCGTGGCCGAGCGCGGCGGCCAACGCAGCCGCGAGGCCAAGCTCGCCGCCGCCCGCGACCTGCTCCGCGCCGGCTTCCGCGAAGCCGCCGAAGCGGGCCTGAAACCCGCCGAGCTGACCGCGCTCGCCCAACAAATTTTCCAGGAGAAAAAATGAACCACCCCGACGCCGACGTCCCCCCGCCATCGAAATTCGCGGCCTTGTCAAAACCTACCCCGGTTTCGCCCTCGGACCGCTCGACCTCACCGTGCCGCGCGGCGCCATCTACGGCCTCATCGGGCCGAACGGAGCGGGCAAGACCACCGCCATCGACCTCATCTTCAACCTGGGCCGCAACGACGCCGGCCGCATCCGCGTGCTCGGCCCCGACCACCGCGACGACGAGGTGGCCCTCAAGCGCCGCGTCGCATACGCCAGCCCCGAGCTGAGCTTCGCCGCGTGGGGCCGGGTCGGCAAAGCCATCCGCTTCGTGCGCGGTTTTTACCCCGGGTGGGAAGACGCCTACTGCGCCGCGCTCATGCGCGCCTTCCACCTCAACGACTCCGACAAGATCGCCACCCTCTCCTTCGGCGCCAAGACCAAGCTCGGCCTGCTCCTCGCCCTCGCGCGCCGCCCCGAGGTGCTCGTCCTCGACGAGCCCACCACCGGCCTCGACGCCGTATCCAAACAAGAGGTCTTCGCCGTGCTGCTCAAAACCGTCGCCGACGGCGAACGCACCGTGCTCATCTCCTCGCACGGCCTGGGCGACATCGAGCGTTTCGCCGATCACGTCGGCCTGATCAAGGGTTGCAAACTCCTCCTCGAGGGCCGCACCGACGAGATCGTGGAGCGCTACCGCCTGGTGGAGTTTTTCACCCCTCGCAAACCCCGCGAGCCGCGGCCGCCCGGCCTGCTTATCCTGAATCGCTCGTCCAACCGCTGGCACGCCCTGCTCGACCAGCAAAGCGACGCGCAGGGCTGGCTGCAACGCCAGGGCGCGGAGCAAATCTCCCTCACCCGGCTGACCCTGCAGGATCTGTTCGTGGCCCTGGTCAAGGGCAAGACGGAGGCCGCGAGATGAAGCGGCTGCTCCTCGATCACTTCCGGCGCAAAGCCTGGATACTGGCACTCGGCGCGGTGATCACCTTCGCCCTGGGTTGCGCTCTCGGGGTCGAACGAGCCCGCGACGGCAATGGCGATTTTTTCTCTGTCCTGCAGCTCCAGCTTGGTCTGTTCATGGGCGCGACGCTGTTAGCGGATGATTTATCGACCGGCATCGCCCGTGCGTTAGCGATCCTGCCGTTCACCGCCCGGCAAATCGTTCGCGCTTGGTGGCTGGCGACTGTGGGTTTCCCCGCCTCGGGCTACACCTTCCTGCTGATGGCGGGAGCGGCGTTCTACTCCCTTTTCAATCCCGCCGCGGCCGTCCCTTGGGTTTGGGTTATCCTGTCGGCCTCGCGCTGCTGCTCTTTCTCGGCACGGCCTTCACCGTGTTTTTCACTTCTCGGGTGGAAGCTCCGGTGGCGGAGGGACCAGCCGGGCCGGCATCGCGTTGGTCGTCTATGTGCCCGTCGTCCCGGGATTTGGCGGTCACTTTTTAATCAAAGCCGTGGTCGATCAGCCGAACCGGCTCGTCACCGTCGCGGCCTTGGGCCTCGGCCTGACGTTGTGGGGCTGGTTTCGCGCCGGAAGCTTTTTGTTCGGTCACGCGAGTTTTCGGCCTCTGGCGCCCGTTCACAGCGACGGCGCGAAGGAGCACCGGCCCGGCGGCCTGGGCGGCATACCCCTGCTCCTCGGCGGCGTCTTTATCCGCGCATTCATGCTGGGGTTGGCGGTTTTGGTGGCGATTGCGGTGCTGAGATACGTGAAGAGCGGCTCGATTTCCTGGGTTGAGACGCTCAAATCCGTCTGCGGCCTCGGGTGCTTTCTGTCCGTTCCTTTTATCGTGCACGCCCTCGCCCCGGCGCTCACGCATTTGCGGCTCCTGCGCACCATGCCCCTTTCGGTCACTCGGGCGGCGTCAAGCGGCTAGTGCACAGTTTTTTGTATGGCGGCATGAAAGACTTCGGCGGGGGATTGACCATCGAGAACGATGCGCGGACGGTTGTTGAGTCGCCACCCGGCTTTGGCGATTTGGCTTTTGGTGACGGTATTAAAGTCGATGCCTTTGGGGAAGTATTCCCGGATAAGGCCGTTGATATTTTCGACCGCACCTCGCTGCCATGGGCTATGGGGATCGCAAAAATAAACGGCGACTTGGGTGGCGATGGAAAAGGCGGCGTGTTGGGCCATCTCCCGACCGTTGTCGTAGGTGAGGGTCTTGCGCAGGTGGGCGGGCAGGGTCTTGAAGTATTTGGCGAGGGCCCGGGCGACA
>JBBRHC010000100.1:0-10970 GCA_038223295.1 Opitutales bacterium | reverse complement strand
TTGATTCCGGGATGCAGGAGCGCGAGCTGGGTCTGCGCACGCGCCCGAATCGCGGCCAGGGCCGGCTCGGCGTAAACCAGCGCCCCCGCGCGAAACACCGGCACCAGCAGATCCTCGCTCGTCGCGTCGGCGGGCATGAGTTTGCGCCGCGTCGGGTCGGCCGGATCGACGATCTGCGCGGCGACGCCATCGGCGGGCGGCGGGCTTTCCTCATTGAAGATGGCGTCGCCCGCGAAGGCGCCCGCGTGGGTGTGGCGGCGCACGTTGAGGATGCCGGGGTTCGACACCTTGATGGCGGTTTCCGAGAGTTTCAGCTTAAAATCCCACGCGCCGCCGGGCTCGCGTACCGCGCCCAGTTTATACACTCCCCCGAGGGCCGGCTGGTCGTAGGCGGTGACCAGGCGCGTGCCCACGCCCCACACCGCGACGCGCGCGCCCTGCTGCTTCAGGCTGGCGATGATGTGTTCGTCGAGATCGTTGCTCGCCACAATCACGGCCTGGGGGAAACCGGCGTCGTCGAGGATTCTGCGCGCCTCAATGCTGAGGTAGGCGAGGTCGCCCGAATCCAGCCGGATGCCGACCATCTCGTGGCCGCGAGCGCGCAGCCCGCGACCGACCTCGACCGCGCGGCGCACGCCCTCGAGCGTGTCGTAGGTATCGACGAGAAACACGCAATTGTTGGGCATCGCGTCGGCATAGGCCTGGAACGCCTCGGCCTCGTCCGCGAACGACATCACCCAACTGTGCGCGTGCGTGCCGCGTACCGGGATGCCGAGGCGTTGTCCGGCCAGAACGTTCGAGGTGGCCGCGCAGCCGCCGATGTGCGCCGCGCGGCTGGCGGCCAGCGCACCGTCGCCGCCCTGGGCCCGGCGCAGACCAAACTCCAGCACCGACTCACCGCGCGCCGCCTCGCAGATGCGGGCGGCCTTGGTGGCGATGAGCGTCTGGAAGTTGAGGATGTGGAGCAGGGCGGTCTCCACCAACTGTCCCTCCACGATGGGGCCGCGCACGCGCAGGAGCGGCTCGTGGGGGAACACCACCGTCCCCTCCGGCACCGCGTCCACGTCGCAGGTGAAGCGAAAGTCGCGCAGGTATTCGAGAAAGCCCGGCTCGAAGAGCGGCGCGCCATCGTTGCCGGTCAAAGTGGCGAGGTAGGCGATCTCATCGGCCGCGAAACGCAGCCCGCCGAGCCAGGCCACCGCGTCGGCCAAACCGGCCGCGAGCGTGTAGCCGCCCGCGAAGGGCGCCTTGCGGAAAAACAGGTGAAACACGGCCTCCTTCCGATGGGTTCCGGTCTTCCAATAACCGTAGGCCATCGTTAGCTGATAGAGATCGGTGAGGAGCGGCGAAGGGCAAAGATGCGGGCGATTGGGCATGTTCGTGTGTTTGCTACACTAACACGCGGGTCAATCTTAATTCCGGCGAATGAGCGCCGTCGCCCCTCGGAAAATCATCAAACTACCCAAAGGATTGACGCTCGGGAAACGCTCGTCGAAGGTCGCGGCTCCTCTCACGCCTCCGTGGTGGAATGGCAGACACACGAGACTTAAAATCTTTTGCCCGAAAGGGCGTGCCGGTTCGACTCCGGCCGGGGGCACCAGGCGGAAAGTCAGGGCGTATTCGCGGGCGCGGAAGTCTTTTCCGGCTTGGCGTGCAGCACCTCGTCCAGCTCCAGGCCGGTGAGTTTTTTGATCCCGCCGAACAGGCGCCACAGCGCGATCATCATCATCGCCATGCTGGGCACGGCGATGATGGGCCAACTCAAGGCCTGCATCTTGCCGAGCTGTTGATTGAACTCCTCTTTCATGTGGACGGGCACGGTCAGTATCCAACGCGCCAGGAAAAAATTAAGGACGGCGCTGAACGCGAAAGACGCGGTGACGATCCAGCCGGCCTGCGCGAGTAGTTTTTCAAAGGCGGGATGGGCTCCGCGCGCGGCGAGGGCGGCGTCCACCTTGGCGACGTCGATCAACTGGTCGTTGTAAATGAATTCGCGGATGAGGGGACGCTTTGATTTCATCGAGATCAGCACCACGAGCCCGATGACGGCCGGCACGGAAGCCTCCTTGACCGCGAACCAGAAGCCGTCGACCTGCGCGAGCGCGAAGCCGCCGGTCAGCAAGGTGCTGGCAAAGCCGATGCCGGCGACGAAATTGAATTTTTTACGTTGGAGAAAATCCCACACGCCGTAGCCGATGGGAAAGGCCAGGGCCACGAAGAGCGCCACGACCGGGCCCAGCCGATTGTCGCCGCTGAGCTTGGAGAGAATCAGTGCGGGCGCGGCGATGGTGCAGGCCAGGTTGATGATCAGGTTTTCGCGCTTGGGACGGTCGGGAATCATGGATTCGCGCCAGAATGAGCGCGGGGCAAAAGACACCGAAAGCACAAAAGCACGCCGGCGGCGGAGGGATCTTTTTCGTGTGTTTCGTGGGTTTCGTGGTAACTCCTCCATTCCCATGATTCTTCTTGGTGTGAACATCGACCACTGCGCCACCGTACGGCAGGCGCGCTACCGCGGCTACCCGGCGACCGTCGGCGGCCTGATCGAGCCCGATCCCGTGACGCTCGCCGTGCTCGCCGAGCGGGCGGGCGCGGACGGCATCACCATCCATCTGCGCGAGGACCGGCGCCATATCCAGGAGCGCGACGTGTGGCGGCTGCGAGAAGTCGCGCACACGCGCATCAACCTGGAAATGGCCTGCACGCCCGCGATGACGGAGTTCGCGTTGAAGGTGAAACCGGAGTCGGTCTGCCTCGTGCCCGAGAGCCGCGAGGAAATCTCCACCGAAGGCGGGCTCGATGTGGCGGGGCAACGCGAGCGGGTCGACGCGGTGTGTGCGGCGATGCGCGCGGCGGGCATCGCGGTGAGCCTGTTTATCGACGCCGACGCCCGCCAGATCGAGGCGGCGGCCGAGTCGCCCGCGCCCTGGATAGAGCTGCACACCGGCGCCTGGGCCAACGCCTACAACGGCCCGCGGCACGCCAAGGAGTTTGGCCGCCTGGTGGCCGGCGCGCGGCAGGCGCACGCGGCCGGGCTGCTGGTCAACGCCGGCCACGGCATCAACTACGTCAACGTGGCGGAAATCCGCACCCTGCCTCACGTGCATGAGCTGAATATCGGCCACAGCATCATCAGCCGCGCCCTCGCCACCGGCATCGAGGAAGCGGTGAGGGAAATGAAGGCGCGGATGAATCGCAGCACCTGAATTTTTTACCCACGAAAAACACGAAAGATACGAAACACGGAGAGACGGAGACGGGCGGAGACCGGTGGAGACCAGAGGAGGAAGGGTGGTTGCAGGGATGGTTTCTGTTTTGTGTGGTTCGTGTAGCTCGTGTTTTTCGCGGTAACCCCAACTCCCATGATTTCCGGGTTTGTCTTGGGTATCGGCTGCGATCTCTGCGACGTGGCGCGGGTGCGCGGGGTGTGGGAGAGGCAGGGAGAACGGTTCTTGGAGTATACTTTCACCGAGGGCGAGCGGGCCTACTGCTTGCGCATGCGCGATCCGGCGCCGTATCTGGCGGCGCGCTTCGCCGCGAAGGAGGCGGTGGCCAAGGCGTTTGGCACCGGTTTCGGCGCGGAGCTGGGGTGGAAATCCATCGAGGTCACCCATGGCGAGCGCGGCGATCCCCGGGTAAAACTGGACGCGCTCGGCGAGGCCTTGCTCGCGGCGCGCGGCGCGACCGGCGTGCTGCTCACGCTCAGCCACACCGACACGATGGCGATCGCGGTGGCGGCCCTTGTGAAAACGGGCTAGGCTGCGCGACCATGCATGGCGCCCACCCCATCCTGAGCTGCGAGGAAGCCAAGGCGCTCGAGGACCGGTATTTCGCGGGGGACGAGGCGCGCGAATGGAAGGCGATGGGGGCGGCGGGCCGGGCGGTGGCGCGCGGCATCGAGGCGGACTTCGCGGAACTCGGCGCGTGGCCGCCGGGAGCGCGCGTCCTCGTGCTGGCCGGCAAGGGCCACAACGCCGGCGACGCCCTGCTCGCCGCGGCGCGGCTCTGTAGGGACAAAGCGGATACGGGCGTGGCGGTGGACGTGCTGTTCGCGTTGGGCGAGCGGGCCCTGCGCCCGCTCGCCCGGCGGGCCTGGCGGGAGCTGGCCGGCGTGGCGCGGGAGTTGCGCGTATTGCGCGCGGACACGCCGTGGGCGGAGGTCTACGACGTGGTCATCGAAGGTCTGTTCGGGTTTCAATTTCGCCCGCCCTTGGCTGCGGAAATCGCGGCGGTGCCGGCCCGGGTCAACGCGTGGCCGGCGCGGCTGCGCGCGGCGGTGGACCTGCCCGGCGGACTGGCGGAGGCGGACGCGTTTCGAGCGGATTTCACCTACGCGACGGGCAGCGTGAAGGCGCCCGTGCTGGAGCTGGCCCAGGCGGGGCGCGTGCGGTTTTTGGACCTGGGCTTCCCCTTGGCCGCGCCACCGGGCGGCGGGCGGGATTGGTTCCTGGGGGACGGCGTGCTGGACGAGCTGCGGGCCCTGCGCGCGGCGCGCAGCGATAAACGCTCGTTCGGGCATGTGCTGGCGGTGGCCGGATCGCGTCGATACGCGGGCGCGGCGATGCTGGCCACGCTGGCGGCGCTGCGGGGCGGGGCGGGACTGGTGACGGCGGCGGTGCCGGAATCGCTGGCGGCGGTTTTCGCGGCGCAAGTGCCGGAGGCGATGTGGCTGGGGCTGCCGGAGACGCCCGGCGGAGGGCTCGCGCTGGATGGTCTGGGCGCGGTGCGCGAGGCCTTCGCACGGGCGACGGCGGTGGTGCTCGGGCCGGGTTTGGGGACCGAACGCGAAACGCTGGCCCTCGCGGCCGAGATCGCCGGGGCGTCGCCGCATCCACTGGTGATCGACGCGGACGCCCTGCGACCGGAGATCGTGGGCGCGGGGCGCGCGGCGCGCGTGCTCACGCCGCACGCGGGCGAGTGGGCGCGGATCGCGGGGGCGGTGCCGACGGGCGCGGTGGTGGTTCGCAAGGGGCCGGTGACGCGCATCGAGACGGCGGGCCGCGACGGGGCGGCGGAGGGGCCGGTCTACCACAGTTTTTACGGCGGGCCGGTGCTGGCGCGCGGCGGCAGCGGGGATCTGCTGGCCGGCCTGATCGGGGCGCGCCTGGCGCACGCGCCGGGCGACGCGCGGGCGGCGGCGGCGCAAGGCGTGGTGTGGCACGGCATGGCGGCGGATGCGCTGGCGCGGGCGCACGGAGCGCACGCGGTGCGCACGACGCAACTGCTCGACTACCTGGGCGCGGCGCTGCGCGGGCGCGGGCGGGAGTCGCCCCAATAGCGCGGTAACCCCCCCCCAACGGACTGGAGGCTTTTAGCGACGACACGGGCGCGGCGCGGGATTCGGGCTTTCATCCGGACGGGAAATCAGCGGATTTAAGGACATGTCTTCCGGGGAATTGAGCGAGAATCAGGCGTTTTTGGTTTTAAATGCGCTGCCCGACATCGGGCCGATCACCACGAATCGGTTGCTGGGCGCGTTCGGGGACGATCCGCGTCGTTTGTTCGAGGCCCCGGCGCGCGAACTGGAGGCGGTGAAGGGCGTGGGGCCGAAGATCAGCGGCAACCTGCGCGCGTGGCGCACGCTGGTCGATCTGGACAAGGAGGAGGAGCGCCTGGCGCAGGCGCAGGCGAGTTTCGTGAGCTGTCGCGACGCGGGCTATCCGCCCCTGCTGCGCGAGCTGGCGGACGCGCCGCTCGGGCTGTATCGACGCGGCGAATACACGTTTGACGCGCCCTGCGTGGCGATCGTGGGATCGCGGCGCACGACGCTCTACGGGCAGGCGACTGCGAAGAAGCTGGGGTATGAGCTGGCGCGGCTCGGGTTTTGCGTGGTGAGCGGGCTGGCGCGCGGGATCGACTCTTTCGCGCACGAGGGCGCGCTGGAGGCGGGCGGGCGCACGGCGGCGGTGCTGGGCAACGGCATCGACATCATCTACCCGCCCGAGAACCTGAAACTGTATCAACGCATCGAGGAGAACGGGGCGATTTTGACGGAGTTCCCCTTTGGCCGGCGGGCGGACCGACAGTCTTTCGCGATGCGCAACCGCATCGTGGCGGGCATGAGCCGCGCGGTCATCGTGGTGGAGAGCGACGTAAGCGGCGGCTCGATGATCACGGCGAAATTCGCGGGCGAGCAAGGGCGGCTGGTGTTCGCGGTGCCTGGACGGATCGACCAGCCGAGCAGCGCGGGCTGCCACCAGTTGATCCGCGACGGAGCGACTTTGTTGACCTCGGTCGATGACGTGTTGAGCGAACTCAACTACCTGGAAGGCTTTGGGCCGGCGGGGGTGATCGCTATCCCGGAGGATGGGGAACGGGCGGCCAAAACGAAGGAAGTGGCGGGCCTAAGCCCGGACGAGGCAAAGGTGCTCGGGTGCTTCGCGGGCGGGGCGATCTTGACGTCGGACGCGCTGGTGGCGGCGACGGGGCTGGCAAGCCAGACGCTGGCGGTGACCCTGATGATGCTGGAGCTGAAACGCCGGGTGGCGAAGCGCGTGGACGGAACGTTTGAGGCGCGTTGAGGAGACGGGGCGGATGGACGGGGACGGAGGGGCGGAGTCGGACGGCGGGGTGCGGCGACCCCGCCCTACACGCCGACTAGGGGGTGATGGCGACCGGACCGAGGGTCGTGCCGGCCTTGCGGGCGGTCATCTCGACCAAGCGCTGGATTTCCAGCTCGGCGGAGCGCTTGGCGACGCGGGCCTTCTCGATTTCAAGATCCTGATCGAAACCGGCCTGCACGGCCCGGTCCTTCTCGGCGCGAAGGGCGACCAGGCGGGTCTCGAAGGCCTTGAATTCCGCTTCATTTTTAATCGCCTGCGCGGCGTAGTTGGCGGTTGCATCGACGATGGCCTGGCCCTGGGCGGACCATTTGGAGGCGCGTTCGTCCTCCTTTTTTTTCTCCTCGGCGAGGCGCTCGGTGGTGCGGCGATCAGCATCTTCTCGCGCCTGGCGCTCGGCCTCGGCTTTTTGGGCCACCACGGCGGCGCCGGCTTTGGCGGACTCGACCTGGGCGAGCTCGGCCTTCGCGGCGGCTTGCTTGGCGTGCGAAAAATACACGCCACTGAAGGCAAGGGTGAGGACGAGGGGAACGGTAAGGTAGATCTTGTTCATGGCTGGGTGAAACGGGTCGGCGCGGGAAGACGGCGGGAGGGCGGATTACCTGGCGGGGGCGGCGACCGGGGCGGGCGGGGGCGTGTTGAGTTTGGTGAGCAGGGCTTGCATGGTCTGGACGTTGGCCTGGGCCTTGGCGACATAGTCGAGGAGGAAGGATTTCTCGGCGTCCGCCTCTTTGCGGGCGGCGGTGAGTTTGGTGAGCGCGGCCTGTTCGGTCTCGAGGTCTTTTTGGATGCGCTCGATCTGCTTCGCGGTCTTTTCCTGCTCGCGGTAGGCCTTGTCGCGGGCGTCGATGGCGAGCTGGCGGGCCTCCTTGTCGGCGGTGTCTTTTAGCGCCTTGGCCTCTTTTTCCTTTTTGCGGTGCTCGGCGGCGGCGATGGCCTCGGCCATGGCGGCTTTGCGGGCGGCGAGCTCGGCGTCGTTTTTGGACTTCAGCGCGGCGGCGCTGGCCCCGGCTTGGGCGGTCTCGCGCGCCTCGAGGCCGCTGCGGTGCGAGACGTAGAAGCCGGTGAACACGAGGAGGGCGAGGAGCGGGGAGAGGAAGTAAACTTTGTTCATGGAACGAATCGTGAAAAGGGAGGTGGGCAAGTTGGAGGCGGACGCGTCGGGTCGCGGTGATTTTACAGGCGGTCGATCGTCTGGCGACCGGTGATGGCGTCGCCGATGGCGGCAGCGAGGGGATCGAGGGTGGAGGCGGGTACGTCGCCGGCGACGCGGGCGTCGGCGACCCATTTTTGAGCCTCGTCGTAGCGCTGCAGTTCGTAGGCGAGGTAGGCGAGGTAGACCTTGGCCTGGCCGGGTTTCTCCAGCGTGCCCTTGGCGACGGCGGATTGGCCGCGCGTGTAGGCCTCGACGTTCTTGCCCGTGTTGTAGAGGAACTGGGCGAGGGAGAACTCAAGGGCGGCGTCCTCGGGGAATTTGGCGACGGCGCGGGTGAGCGCGTCGAGGGCCTTGGCGTCCTGGCTGGTCTGCTGGTAGGCGGAGGCGAGGAGTTCCCAGTTGCGTTTGGCGCCGTCGATGGAGCCGTCGGCGAGGCCCTTTTCCAGCAAGCCGGCGGCGCGGGTGTATTGTTGGATGTTAAAGAGGATGGCGACGCGGGTGTAGTTATCCTTGGGCGTGTTGAGCTGGCCGGCGGCCTGGGCGCGGTCGAGGACGTGGAGAGCGCGGAGATTCTGGCGGCGCGCCGCGTCGGGGTCCTTGGTGTCGGCGGCGGCGCCAAGGTAGATGGACTGGAGCTGGGACCAGGTGCTCGCGGCCTTCGGGTCGCGGCTGGCGAGCACCTCGAGGATCTCCCCGGCGGCGGCGTTTTCCCCGAGCTGGAGGTGGCTGGCGACGAGAATAAGGTAGAGCTGGGTGGAGGGGTTGACGGAGAGGTGCAGCCCCTCGCGCGCCTGTATAATGGCCTCGCGGATACGGGTGGCGTCGGGCTTGGCAGCGTCCACGGTGGCGAGCTGATAGAGCAGCGAGGCGGCGAAAAGCCGAACGTCGGCGGTGGGCCGGGGGCTGCGTTCCAACCAGCGGGTGATGGAAGCGAGGGCCTGCTCGTAGCCGGCTTTTTGCGCGGCGGGGGCCTTGGCCTCGGCGGCGCGCTGGTAGTAGAGCTGGGCGAGAAGATTGAGCTGGTCGAGGCTGCCGACGGGGTCGAAGAAATTTGCGTTGCCCTCGCCGAGTCGGAGCGAGGTCTCGAGCGGGGTGATGGCGTCGATGAGTTTGCCTTGGGTGAGGAGGATCTGGGCCTTGATCTGCGACAGGACGTACGTGTCGAAACTCGCGGGCCCGGCGGTGGCGAGGATGCTCTCGATGAGGGCGAGGGAGCCGGCGTAGTCCTTGGCCTCGGTGAGGGTGCGGAGCTGTCCGAGGGAGGCGGAGGTTTTTTCGGAAATCTCCTTTTTGGGCAAATCGGCGGACTGGGCGCGAAGGGCGGGGGCGGCGAGGGCGAGGGCGCAGGCGAGGAGGAGGCGGCGTGCGGACATGGTTACTCGGTCTGGAGGTTGAAGGTGAGCGGCTGGGCGACGCGGGTGTTGACGGCGACGCCGCCCTTTCTACCCGGTTTGAATTTCCATTTGAGCACGGCCTGGATGGCGGCCTCCTCGAAGCCGGGGTTGGAGGACTTGATGATGTAGGGGTCGCGCACGTCGCCGTTGCTATCGACGATGAAGCCGATCGTGACCTCGCCCTTGAGGCCGAAGCGGCGCATCTCGAAGGGATAGATCGGAGTGATGCGGACGCGGGCCTCGGGTTTTTGGTCGAGCGAGGCGAGGTCGAAGATGGCGCCGAAGGATTTGCCGGCGCTGACCGCAGGGCGGGTGCTGGTGGGGATGACGATGCTGCCGGTGGGGCGATTCAGGCCGGGGGGCGGCGGCGCCTGGATTTGTTGCTGGAAGGGCGAATCGATGACGGCGGAAATCACGTCGTTCTGCATGGGAGGCGCGATGTCGGCAAGTTCGGGCGGGGTGTCGGAGACCGCGTCCTCGACCACCTCGGGTTCCTCGGGCTCGGGCGGAGGAAGAGACTCCAAGGCGATGGTGGGAATCTCGTCGTCCACCACGACGACGGGCACGTCCTTGGGGAAAAGGTATTCGCTGCCGGCGAGTCCGCCGTGAACGAGGATGGAGACGATGATGGCTATGATGTAATCGCGGCTCATGGGAGTACGGACAGGCGGTGAGGGGCGGGCTGCGGCGAGGCGCGAAACGGACTAGCGACCGGAACCCCGGTAGGCGGTCTCGATGGTGACGGTGGTGATGCCGGCGAGGCGGACCTCGTCGAGCACGCGGACAACGTTGCCGTAGCGGGCGCGATCATCGGCGGTGACGAGAACGCGGGCGTTGGGCGTGTTGGCCTTGTAGTTGGCCAGGCGGGGAGCGACCTCAGAGAGCGAGATGGGCTCCTTATTCCAAAAGGCGGCGTCGCCATCGGAGAGCTGAATGACGACGGAGGTGTCCTCGAGGTCTTTCGCCGCGGTGGCCGTGGCCTGCGGAAGGTCCACCGGCACGGACTGGATTTTGTTCAACGAGAGCGTGAACAGGACGAAGGTCGCGAGCAGGAAGAAGATGACATCGATCAGGGGTATGATCTCGATGCGGGCCTTCTTGGCCGGGGCGAGCTGGATGGGACTGCCGAAAAGGGAAGACATGGATTAGGCGCGAGCGGCGAGATTCCGAATGCGAGCCGAGGGACGGGGATCCCGCGGCGCGAATCACTCGACTGGGCGGATGCGGGTCTCGATGAGGATCTTGGAGATGCCGGCCTTGCGGACCTCATCGACCACGTAGCGAACCTGTTGAAACAGGGCGTTTTCGTCGCCGTTGATAAGAACCTTCGGGTCGATCTGGGTCTGCTTATAGGCCTGGAGGCGGATAAGAAACTGATCGAGGGTGATGGGCTCTTTGTCCCAGCCGAGGGTGCCATCCTCGCGGATGGACAGGGTCACCGAGGTGCCCGGATCGCGCGGCTCGCTGGTCTGCGTCGAAGGCAGGGCCACGGCGAGACCGCCGCTCTTGTTGAGCGAGAGGGTGAAGAGCACGAAGGTGGCGAGCAGGAAGAAGATAACATCAATCAAGGGAATGATTTCGATGCGGGCCTTCTTCGGGCCGCCGGCACTTTTGCCTCCGGATGATCCTGCCATGGTGCGTGGGGGGCGTGAGAGTTAAAGAAGACGGGACGCGGCCGCGGTTCAGGCGCGGGCGTGGGCCTCTTTTTTGATGGTGAGTTCGAGCGCGTTGGCGGCGTCGGTGATGTTGTGGCGAGCCTCCTCGACGCGGGCGTTGAGAATGTTGTAGGGGAGCAGGCCGACGATGGCGATCAGGAGACCGGCGGCGGTGGCGATGAGGGCCTCGCCGACGCCACCGGTG
>JBBRHC010000099.1:0-10976 GCA_038223295.1 Opitutales bacterium | reverse complement strand
GGAAAAACATGCAGGTCCGTAATTTGCAGATAATTACAAAAAGCAAGCTAAATATTTATAGGCACTACAGAATTAAAATAAAATACGTGTGTTGGTAATTAACAACTTACGTAATTAAGACACCGGAAATTACGAAAAATGCCTTCCGAGCACCGAACTCGGGCTAGGCCATCCCCGTTGCAACCCCAGGCGATGATGGTGCCATCGGCGCGGAGGGCGACGTTGTGGTGACTACCGGCGGCGACGGCTACGATGTCGACGAGATCTTCGGGGACGGAGGTTTGACCATCCCCATTGTTGCCCCAGGCCACCACACCGGCGTTAGTTAGGGATGAGCACGTTGACAAAGCCGGTGGCGCGGGTGCCGCCGTTGTTGTCGGAAACGAGGACGGTGTAGGAGCCCTGCTCGGAGTAGAGCGTGGCCTCGTCGGTATAGGTGGCGCCGGTCGCGCCGGGCAGCAGGCGGTTGTTGCGATACCACTGATAGTTCAGGGACCCCTCCCCGGTGGCGGTGACCGTCAGCGTCAGGGGCGCGCCCTCGTTGACCACGGTGCGCGCGACGGGGGCGGTTTGGATGACGCGCGGTTGCGGTGTAGGGACGTGGTCGTGGCTGGAAGCCAACCCGAGGGTGGCCGAGGCGAGGCCGAGCAGGAGTCGGCTTAAGGGAAAGGTTTTCATGCGAATAGAGAAAAGGGGGGGACGGGGGGGACGGGGTCGGGCCGTTTTTCGGTTCAGGGCACCGTGGTTGGGGCGTCGGAGGCTGGCTGGAGCGCGGAAATCAGAGCGGGTGCCGGGACGGGCGCGGGTGTGGCTGCGGCGCGGGCGGCGGTTTCGGCCGAGGGGCGCGGGTGGGACGGCTCGATGACAACGCCCTCGGGATCGCGCGCGGTGAGCACCAGCGTCTCGCCGGGCGCGTCGGGGGCCCGGTGGGGGCGGGCGCGGAGGAAACGCAGTTGCCGACCGCGCACCGCAGGCATGCGGGCGACGGAGAAACGTCGGCCGTCGGGCAAGGTGAGCGAGAGCGGTTGGGGCAGCGGCGCGCGCTGAAGCGGAGCGAGGTGGGCGGGCAGGGCATCCCAATCGGCGGGGCTCACCGGGGTGGCGAAAAACTCCAGCGCCGGCTCGATGAGCTCGATGCCGGGGCGGGCGACGCGGAAGGGACCCACGCGAGAGCCGGCGGCCTGCAGGTTGCCGAAACGAAAACGACAGAAGGGCTCGCCGCTCGGGGTGGAAAAAAAGGCGGTGCGCGTCCCCTGCATCCCCACCAGCCGGACCCCGTTCGGCGGGGGCGTCGTCGCCTCGACCGTTTCGGAGAAAACCGCCACGGGCGCGCCCATCAGACCGATGATCGCCGCGCTTATCAATCGACTGCGTAGTCCGAGGGTGATGAGGTGATTCATAAGCGGGCGAAAGCACGTAGCCCGCGGCGAGCCGATGTAAAAGAAGTTACTATCTCGCGCCCGCCCGCCTGCCCTCACTCCGCCGGCAACGCCGCCAACACCCGCTCGGCGAGCTTTGCCACCGCCTCGCTCAAGCCGCTCGCGAGCGCCGGATAATCCGCGTCCGTCCAAGGCAACTCCGGCGCCACAAAGGTCTCGCGCAGCAACACCGCGCCCGCGCCACCGGGCGCGCGGGTGACCTCCACCGCGCAGGTGAAGCTCACCACCGCCGTCCCGTCGGTCTTCACCTGGCCCTCGCCCCGCAGCACCGTCACCGCCACATCGACATCGCGCGCGACGTCGAAGGGATACGGCTGGGGCAAGACGCGCCCGACCCGCCCAGACGCGAGCAGCCTCGCCACGAGCATGCGGTTGACGCCCACCGACAGCGGCTCGGCCCAGCGCGCGTAGTCGCGGTAGTCGATCTCGTTGTCCCCGCGCCGCACGATCATCGCCTTGCCGTCCAGGTAGGGCGCCACCTGCACGGAGCGCACGCCCACCGTCAGCGTGCCCGGCGCGGCCGCCGGGTCGAATACCAGCGGCTCGGGTCCGGTGAGCACGTAGTGGCGCGTCGGATCCTTTTGCGGGGCGGGCAGGATGCTGCAGCCGCCCCACAACATCGCCGCCAACAACACCGCCGCCGCCTGGTATCGCGTCTTCATGAAAGTCTTTTTTCTTAATTCGTTCGCCGCCTCCGGCACCGCATTCGATTTCCGTCCCGTAGTCGCGCCGGGCTTCACGGCTCCGCGCGCCCGCTGATCAAGGCGCCGGGGTTGCGCTCGAGGAAGTCCGCCAGCCGTCCGATCGCCTCCGCCGCCTCGCCGAGGCGGCGGAGCGCCTTGGACGCATCGTCGCCGAGGTTTTGCTGCGCGCCCACGAAATGTTTCATCATCGCCGCCGTCTGGGTGAATTCCGCCAGCGCGCCGCGCGCGTCGCCCAGCATCAGATTGAGCTGCTCCGCCCCCGGGCCGACGGATTTTTCGACCTCCGCCAACATGCGATCCAGCCGCCCGGTGGCCGAGGCCGCGTCGACCAGTATGCTCTTCACCTCGGGCGATCTGGTGAGGTCTTTCACCGCCGTGCCCGCCGCCGCCCACTCGCGCGAAACCGCCGCCAGATCGGCCGCGTTGATCTGGCGACGCGCGTCCACCAGCAGACCCTCGATCTCGCCCGCGATACGCACGAAGTCGATGCGTTTGATCTCGCTGAGGATCTCCGTGAGGTTCGCCTGGAATTCCGAGATAGCCGAGGGCACCGCCGGCATATGCACGTAGTCGGAATCCACGTCGCCGCGCTTCTTCGCCGGGTAGCTCACCGGGTCATAAAAATCGAGTTCCACATAGAGCAGTCCGGTCGCCAGACCCACGATGCCGAGCTGCGCGCGCAGGCCCTCGTCGATCAGGCGCTCCAACTCCGCCCGGTCCGACACGTCCACCGGCCTGCCCTTGCCGTCCGCCACCACATCGCGGCTGAGCTCGCACACCACCGCCACCACCGAGCGCGAACCGCCCGTGCCGGGCGCGACCGGCATGGCGCGCACGTTCATGCCCACCACGCGGCCGATGCGCACCCCGCGCAGCTTCACCGGCGAGCCGTTGTCCAGGCCGTGGATGCTCTCGTCGAAATACACGATGAAGCGTTCCGGCTTGGAAAAAAAGTTCACCCCGCCAAACGCGAACAAGGCCACCACCGCGAGCACGAAGGCGCCCAGCACGAAGAGACCGATGACGGTGGGACTTACTTTGGTTTTCACGGGCGGCGCGGTTTTGAACGTTGGGCGGGATTCATTGCGGACGGCCTCCGGCGGTGTCGAAACCCTTTTCACCGGGGCGCTCGCCGCGGCTCAGGAACTCGCGCACGCGCTCGTCGTCGCTCTCCACCGCGAGCAGGCGCGGATCGCCGAGCGCGATGCGGCCCTTGGCGGCCTTGTCGAGCATGAGCACGCGGTCCGCGATGGAGAAGATCGAGTCCAGCTCGTGCGACACCACCACACAGGTCGTGCCCAGCAATTGGCGGATTTGCAGGATCAACTCGTCGAGCTTGCGCGAGGTGATCGGATCCAGTCCGGCCGAGGGCTCGTCGAAAAACACGATGGCCGGATCCAGCGCCAGCGCGCGCGCCAGGCCGGCGCGTTTTTTCATGCCGCCCGAAATCTCCGACGGGTAGTAGTTTTCGTAGCCCGCCAGCCCGACCTGCGAGAGCTTGAAGGCCGCCAACTCCGAGCGCTCGCGGCGCGTCAGCGTGGTGTACTCCTCCAGCGGCAGACAGATGTTCTCCAGCAGTGAGAGCGAGCTCCACAGGGCGCCGCCCTGATACAGCACGCCGAAGCGCTTCAACAAGGCTCCGCGACGGTCCGCGTCCGCCTCCATGAACGACTCGCCAAAAAATTTCACGTCTCCCGCCGACGGCCGGTTCAGCCCGATCAGGTGGCGCAGCAAGGTGCTTTTGCCACAGCCCGAACCTCCGATGATGAAAAAGATCTCGCCCGGCTTCACCGCGAAACTCAGGTCCTTGAGCAGCGGGTCCCCGCCATAGCCACAATCGATGCCGAGCGCCTCGATGGCGGCTTTTTCGACCGGGGATTTTTCCTGGGTGGCGACCATGGCGTGCGCGTCAGAGACCGAAAATGTTAAACGCCACCGCGAAAAACGCGTCGGCCAAAATGATGAGCAAGAGACCCATGACCACCTCCGAGGTCGCCGCCTGCCCCACGCCGGCCGCGCTGCGCTCCGCCAGCAGCCCGCGATGACAGCCCGACAAGCCCACCAGAATGCCAAACGCGGACGCCTTGATCAGGCCCGTGGACACGTCCGACAGGTCGATGGCCGACATGGTCTGCACCCAGTAGGCCTGCGGCGGGATGTCGAGCAACCCGAGCGCCACCACCATGCCGCCCAGGATGCCGACGCCGTTCGCGTAGAGCGCGAGCAGCGGCATCATCAGCCCCAGCGCGATGAGGCGCGGCATGACCAGAAAATCCACCGGCCGGATGCCGAAGGTCTGCAGCGCGTCGATCTCGTCGTTCGCGCGCATGTTGCCCAGCGTCGCCGCGAAGGCCGCGCCGGTGCGCCCCGCCAGGATCACCGCCGTCATCATCGCGCCCAGCTCGCGCACCATAACCAGGCCCACCGCGTCCGCCACGTAAATGTCCGCGCCAAACTGCCGCATCAGGATCGCCGATTGATACGCCATGATGAGCCCGATCAACAGACTGATCAGACTCACGATGGGCAGCGACATCGCCCCGCACTGCTGCATCTGCTCCAGGCAGTCGCGCATGCGAAACTTGTGCGGGTGTTTGGCGAGGTAAACCCCGCTCAACACGCACTCGCCCACGAAGTTAGCGATCTCCCCCGTCTTGGCCCACGCGTCCTGCGCCGCCACGCCCACCGCGCTCACGAAGTCCAGTGCGCGCTCCGTCGGCCGCACCTGTTCGCACGCCTCGGTAAACTGCGCGAGCATCGCGCGCATGCCCTCCGGCAAGGCCCCGAAATCGCACTCCACGCCCGCGCCCTGCGCCCACGTACGCACCTCGTGGATAAACAACAGCAACGAGCTGTCCCACTCCCCGATATCGCCGCCGAGCGCCACGCGCAGCACCGCAGGATTGGTGCGCAGGCGCGCCGGGAACCAGTCCGGTTTCTCCGCCGTCACCCGCCAGGTGCCGCCGAGCGTCACGCGCAGATCGCCGCCCGCTTCCTCCACGCGCACCGCCGCCTCGCAGGGCAAAACGACGGGCTTGGGTGCGGGACGCGGCATGGTGGGGGCACAATTGGGCGGGCCGCGCGCGCCCGTGCAAACGATTCTTGCCGCAGCCGCGTCGGTTGCGGCTCCATGGCCTTCCATGACAACGCGTTTTCACACCGTCCTCTTCGATCTCGACGGCACGCTCCTCGATCATTTTTCCGCCATTCACCGCGCCCACTCCCACGTGCGCATCCACTACGGCCTGCCCGAGGCCACCCGCGACGAGGTCATGCGCGCCATCGGCGGCGGCCTGCCCGAGGCCTTGAAAAAAACCCTCGGCCCCGCCCACGCGCACCTCCTCGACGAGGCCCTTCCCATCTACCGCGCCTACTGGGACGCCACCATGCTCGACGACGCCGTGCTCTTCCCCGGCGCGCGCGAATTGCTGGAAAAACTCCAGACCGCCGGCGTCGCCTGCGCCGTCTTCACCAACAAACACGGTCCCTCCGCGCGCCGCGTCTGCACCCACCTCGGCCTCGACCCGCTGCTCCTCGGCGTGCTCGGCGCCACGGATACGCCCTGGCTGAAACCCGAGCCCGAGTTCACCGCCCACGCCTTGGAAAGGTTTCACTCCTGCGCCGCCACCACCGCGCTCGTCGGCGACTCGCCCTGGGACATCGACGCCGCACGCCTCGGCGACCTCGCCGGCTGCTTCGCCGTCACCACCGGCACCCACACCGAGTCCGAGCTCCGCGCCCGCGGGGCCACCCAGGTCACCCCCGGCCTCGCCGGACTCGCGCCCGCCCTGCTCGGGCATGTTTAAAAACACCCGGCTCCGCCACGACTACGGGCTCGTAGTCGATTTGCTGGTCTCGCGCGCCACGACCTCCGCCCAGAGCGGCTCCAGCCTCGGGCGCTCCGCCGAGTAGTCGGCGCGCGGCTTGGCGAAACGACGCTCCGTCACCACCAAGTCGCTTATCCCCGACACCGTGAACGTCCGCCAGCCCGGCGGGGGCACCGACGAGCTCCCGCCCGCCGTCTGGTAACCGTGCAACACCACCTCGCCCGTCATGCTCACCCCATAGGCGTGCGGCTCCAGCACGCGCGCGAACCCGCCGTAACTAAAATTCACCATCCGCCGCTCCTCGATGGCCCGCCGCAGCACGGCATGCAGCTCCGTTTGCGGCGTCTGCACCGCTTCCTGCGCGGCCACCGTTTCCGACGCGCCCACGCCGGCCGGGGCCGTCTGCTTCGCACGCAAGGCCACTCCAGGCGCGAGCCCCAGGCTCAAAAACGAAAACGCGCAAAAAACCCGCGTGGTAAGCTTCATGTAAAGCAACCCGTTAGCTTTTTGCGCGCCAAAGCAACTGCAAACCCGCCCGCCGCTCTAAAATGTCACCGCGCCGTCGCGCTGCGTGCCGTCACCCACGCGATGAGCGCCGCGTCGTCCTGCTCGTGCCGCCACACCAGGTTAAGAAACTCCGCCGGCAGGATGTCGTGGGCCTGGAAAAACCGCCGGTCGCCGCCGCAGCAATACATCATCGAGGCGGGCAGCTCGCCGCGCAGCTTCGCGCGCGCCTTGGGCAGGATGCGCGGCAGCCACTCGATGCCGTTCACCGCCTCGCTCTTGCCCGGCCACTCCGTCGGGTCGGCCACGCGGCGCGAGGCCAGGCCGCCCTGCGCGTTGAGGAAATAGTCCCGGCGGATCACCTCGATCGCCAGCGCGTGGTCGCGGCCCGGCTCGCTCCCGCCAACCTCATCCTCCGCATAGTCGTAGAGTGCCTGCGCCGACAGGCCGTTGGCCGCGAGCCAGGCGAGTTGCCCGGCATTGAAAAACGTGTCCGCACCGCGCCGCCCGGCGCCGTAAAGAGCGACGGCATGATCGTAGAGCGCGTTGAAATCCTTCGGGAAAGTGTAGTGATTCATGTTCCGTCACCCGTTACCCACCCCGCCCCCGTCGGCAAGCGACGCGGCAAACTTGCCTGCCGGATTTTCCCCGCCGTAACCTTCCGAGGCTCTCTTTTTGCCAAGCACCACTCCCCTACCCCTTCGCCCTCCCCTTCTCCCATGAACCAGTCCCTCCTCCTCGCCCTCGCGTGCATCCTCGCCGCGCCCCTCGCCGCCCAGCCCGCGCCGCCCGCCCCGTCGCCTGCGACCACGCCGGCCGCCGCCCCTCACGCCGACGAGGATACCGAGCTGCATGACAAGATGTACGACCTGCGCGCCGCGTATAACAAACTCCGCAAACAGATCGCCGACCCCGCCGCCAACGCCTCCTCGCTCGCGCTCGTCGCCAAGCTGCGCCTCGCCGCCGAGGCCTCCGCCGCCCTCGTCCCCGAGCGCGCCGCCTCCGTGCCCGAGGCCGACCGCGACAAGTTCATCGAGGCCTACAAAACCAAAATGCAGGCCTTCCTTATCGAGGTGCAAAAACTCGAGGCCGCGCTGCAAGCCGGCAATAACGACGAGGCCGCCCCCCTCCTCGCCCGGCTCGGCGCGATGCAGAAGGAAGGCCACAAGGAGTTCCAGGCCCCGAAGAAAAAGTGATGCCTGCCCGGTGGGGCGGGAACGCCGGGACCGCCGGGTTTGAAAACGCGTTCCCCACCGTCCCGTCCCTCCCATCCCGTCGCCGTCCCGTCCCGCCGTTCACCGCTGCGCGCGTAAGCTTTCGACTACGGCCTGCGCCTCGCATCACGGTTTGCATCGACCGCGCGCCTCGATTCGCTTGGCCCATGCCCACGCGCCCCCCCCGCCGGACCCAACCCCGCTCCGCTCGCGCGTCCGCCCCCACCCCCGCCTCCCCGCACTCCCCCGCCCCCTCCGCCCTCGCCGAGGCCCGACGCCTCGCCGCCTCCGCCACCCGCGAGCCCGATGGCAATTGGCAACGCTGGGGTCCCTACCTCGCCGAACGCCAGTGGGGCACGGTGCGCGAGGACTACTCGCCCGACGGGGAGGCCTGGGGCTACTTCACCTACGAGCACAGCCTCGCCCGATCCTATCGCTGGGGGGAGGACGGCCTGCTCGGCTGGACCGATCGCCAGTGCCGGCTCTGCTTCGCCCTCGCCCTCTGGAACGAGCGCGACCCGCACCTGAAGGAGCGCCTCTTCGGCCTCACCAACGGCGAGGGCAACCACGGCGAAGACGTGAAAGAGACCTATTTCTACCTCGAAAGCACCCCCACCCACAGCTACGCCCGCGCCCTCTACAAATACCCCCAGGCCGCCTTCCCCTACGCCCGCCTGCGCGAGGAAAACCGCCTCCGGGATCGCACCCGGCCGGAGTTCGAGCTGGAGGACACCGGCGTCTTCGCCGACGCGCGCTACTTCGACGTCGAGGCCGCCTACGCCAGCGCCAGCCCGGACGACACCTGTATCCGGATAACGGTGACGAATCGCGGCCCCGCGCGCGCCCGCCTGCACGTGTTGCCCACCCTCTGGTTCCGCAACACCTGGAGCTGGGGCTGCACCCACGATGGCTGCGAGGTGAAGCCGCGCCTGCGCGCCGACCCCGCCGCGCCGGGCCGCGTCCTGGCCGGCCACGCCACCCTGGGCCGCTTCGTCTGGGAAATCTCGCCCGACCCCGCCACCGGCCGCGCCCCCGAGCTGCTCTTCACCGAAAACGAGACCAACGCCGCCAAACTCTTCGGCCCCTCCGCCCGCAACGCCTCCGCCCACACCAAGGACGCCATCCACGCCGCCGTGATCGAGGGCCGGCGCGACCGCCTGCACCCCGGTCGCCTCGGCACCAAGGTCGCCGCCCACCACGTGCTCGACCTCGCCCCCGGCGAGGTCCGCGTGCTCGAGCTGCGCCTGCGCCCCGAGCCCGCCGCCGACGCCGCCCCCGCGCCCGCCCTCGGCGACGTCTTCGCCGCGCGCGCGGCGGAGTCGGCCGCGTTTCACCACGAGCTGTTCGCGCGCCGCTGCGCCGCGCCCGGGGGCGGCGAGGTCCCGCCCGCCATCGCCGATCTCGCCCGCCAGGCCTACGCCGGGCTGCTCTGGTCGAAACAGTTCTACCACTACGTCGTGGAGGACTGGATACAGGGCGACCCCGACCAGCCCGCCCCGCCCGCCGGACGCGGCGCGGTGCGCAACGGCGACTGGGGCCACCTCTTCGCGCGCGACATCCTCTCCATGCCCGACAAGTGGGAATACCCGTGGTTCGCCGCCTGGGACCTCGCCTTCCACATGCTGCCCATGGCGCGCGTCGACCCAGCCTTCGCCAAGGCCCAGCTCAACCTGCTCCTGCGCGAGTGGTATATGCACCCCAACGGCCAGCTCCCGGCCTACGAGTACAACTTCTCCGACGTCAATCCGCCCGTCCACGCCTGGGCCTGCTGGCGCGTCTACAAAGTCACCGGCGCGCGCGGCGCCCGCGATCGCGAGTTCCTGGCCCGCGTGTTTCAAAAACTGCTGGTCAATTTCACCTGGTGGGTGAACCGCAAGGACCCGCGCGGCAACCACCTCTTCGCGGGCGGCTTTCTCGGGCTAGACAACATCGGCGTCTTCGACCGCTCCAAACCCCTGCCCACCGGCGGCCACCTGGAGCAGGCCGACGGCACCGCGTGGATGGCCTTCTACTGCGGCACCATGCTCGCCATGGCGCTGGAGCTGGCCGAGACCGACCCGATCTACGAGGACATCGCGTCGAAGTTTTTCGAGCACTTCATCATGATCTCCGACGCCATCAACACCGTCGGCGGCACCGGCCTGTGGCACGAGGAGGACGGGTTCTACTACGATCAGCTCCTCGATGATCGCGGACGCGCCTTCCCGCTGCGCCTGCGCTCGATGGTGGGCATCATCCCGCTCTTCGCGGTGGAGTTTATCGACGAGGCGCGGCTCGACGCCCTGCCCGGCTTCGCGAAGCGTACGCGCTGGTTCCTCAAACACCGGCACGACCTCACCGGTCAGATGACCTATCTCGCCGATTCCGGCTCCTGCACCGGCCGCCACCTGCTCGCCATCCCATCGCCCGATCGCCTGGCGCGCGTGCTGCGCTACGTCTTCGACGAGGCCGAGTTCCTCTCGCCCCACGGCGTGCGCTCGCTCTCGAAGCACCACGAGCGCACGCCCTTCGTGCTTGAGGCCGGCGGACAACGCCACGAGGTGCGCTACGTCCCCGGCGACTCCGATTCGGGGGCCTTCGGCGGCAACTCGAACTGGCGCGGGCCGGTCTGGCTGCCGCTCAACTACCTGCTCATCGAGGCGCTGGAGCGTTACCACCTTTTCTACGGCGACGACTTCAAGGTCGAGGTGCCCACCGGCAGCGGCGTGTGGATGACGCTGGGCGAGGCGGCGCGCGATTTATCCTGCCGGCTGACCTCGCTCTTCCTCCCCGCCCCCGTCCCCGGCGAGACCGGCGAGTCAACCGGCCCGCGCCCCGCGCTCGGCCCGAAAGCGCCCGCCTGGGTGGCGAACGAGGCCGACCGGCGGCTGGTGTTGTTCCACGAGTTTTTCCATGGCGACACCGGCCTCGGCCTCGGCGCGAGCCACCAAACCGGCTGGACCGCCCTCGTCACCGAGCTGCTCCGCTGACCCACCCGTTGTAGGGCGGGGTCGCCGCACCCCGCCAGTTTGCCGCCTACCCGACCACCCGCTGGATCAACTCCAGCACCTTGCCGCCGTAGCGCTGAAACACGCCCACCACCACGCCGCCCCAGAAGATAAAATACCCGACGGTGAAAAGGAATATGCCGTAGCCCGCGAGCACGCCGCCGCCATCGCGCTTGAGCGTGCTAAACGTCATGATCACCGCCACCAACGCCGGCAGCGTGTTGGTAAACGGCGGCAACGGTGGCAACGGCAGCATCAGCAGCAGCGCCGAAACAATCACGATACCCGTATGAAAACGCAG
>JBBRHC010000098.1:0-10985 GCA_038223295.1 Opitutales bacterium | reverse complement strand
GCTCTGGCCCTTGGCGGTGAGGAGCATCACCTCGTCGGTTTCCTTCACGCTGAGCGCGCCGGCGATGTGGATGGAGCCGTCCTCGGGCAGGTCGATGGCCCAGACGCCGCTGCCGCCGCGGTTGACGAGGCGGTAGTCCTCGAAGCGCGTGCGCACCCCGAGGCCGGCCTGGCTGGCGACGAGGAAACGGGCGGAGTGGTCCACGACCTCGAGGACCTCGAGGTAGTCGCTCGCGAGCTTGAACTTCATGCCGCGCACGCCGCCGGTGGCGCGGCCGGTGTCGCGGAAGAGGATCTCGCCGGACTCGGCGTCCTTCTCGGCGAGGCGGACGGCGAGGCCTTGGTGGGAAACGAGGATGAGCTCGTCGGCGCCGGTGGTGAGCACGCAGCCGATGACGGTGTCGCCGACGTCGAGGTTGATGCCGATGAGGCCGTTTTCGCGGGTGGCGTTGGTGTAGTCGGCGAGGGCGGTTTTTTTGATCGTGCCGGCCTTGGTCGCCATGACGAGGTAGCGGTCGCCGGTGAAGTCGGCGAAACAGAGCATGGCGGCGACTTTTTCACCCTCGTCGAGGGCGAGGAAGGATTTCACCGACTTGCCCTTGGCGGTGCGGATGCCCTCGGGAATGTCGTAAACCTTTTTGGCGAAACACTGTCCGTGGGTGGTGACGAAGAGGATGTAGTCGTGGGTGCTGGCGGTGAAGAGATGCTCGACGAAGTCGTCCTCGTAGGTCTCGGCCCCCAGGACGCCCTTGCCGCCGCGTTTCTGGGAGCGGTAGTCGGCGGAGGGGGTGCGTTTGATAAAGCCGAGGTGGGAGATGGTGATGACGCAGCCCTCGTTCGGGATGACGTCCTCCATGCGGAAGTCGCCCTGGGCGCCGATGATCTCGGTTTTGCGTTTGTCGCCGTATTTTTCCTTCATCTCGAGCAGCTCGGTCTTGATGACCTCGCGCAGGCGCTGGTCGTTTTCGAGGATCTCGCGGAGGGCGGCGATCTTGGTCTGGAGTTCGAGGTATTCGGCGTCGATCTTGCCGCGTTCGAGGCCGGTGAGTTGGTAGAGGCGGAGTTCGAGGATGGCGATGGTCTGGCGCTCGGAGAGCGGATACTTGGCCATCAGGCGCTCCTTGGCGTCGTCGCGGCTGGCGGAGGCGCGGATGATTTTGACGAAGTCGTCGAGGTTATCGAGGGCGATGATGTAGCCTTCGAGGATGTGGGCGCGGTCCTCGGCCTCTTTCAGGCGGAACTGGGTGCGGCGGGTGACGACATCGCGGCGGTGCTCGACGTAGCAATCGATCAACTCGCGGATGTTCATCTGCTTCGGGCGCTTCTTGTCGAGAGCCAGGAGCGTGACGCCGAAGGAGGATTCGAGGGCGGTTTTTTGGTAGAGCTGGTTGAGGATGGGCGAGGCTTGTTCGCCGCGCTTCAGCTCGATGACGACGCGGGTGTTTTCGTCGGATTCGTCGCGGACGTCGCGGATGCCCTCGAGGGATTTCTCGGTGACGAGCTCGGCGATGCGGATGACGAGGTTGGCGCGGTTTACGTTGTAGGGGATCTCGGTGATGACGATCTGCTCGCCGCCGTTTTTCATCTCCTCGGTGTGGGCGCGGCCGCGGATGCGCACGATGCCCTTGCCGGTTTTGAGGTAGGAGAGGATGCCCTCGCGGCCGGCGATGGTGCCGCCGGTGGGGAAATCGGGGCCCTGGATGTAGCCGCAGAGGTCGTCGAGGGTGGTGGTGGTGGGCTCGTCGAGGACTTTGACGATGGCGGCGATGAGCTCGTGGAGGTTGTGCGGCGGGATGTTGGTCGCCATGCCGACGGCGATGCCGGTGGAGCCGTTCATCAACAGATTCGGCAGGGCGGACGGGAGGACGGTGGGCTCGGTGGTGGACTCCTTGTAGTTGGGGGCGAAATCGACGGTGTCTTCATCGATGTCGCGAAGGAGTTCCTCGGCGATGTTTTTAAGGCGGGCCTCGGTGTAGCGGTAGGCGGCGGGCGGATCGCCCTCGACGGAGCCGAAGTTGCCCTGGGGGTCGATGAGCGGGTAGCGCATGACCCAGTGCTGGGCGAGGCGCACGAGGGTATCGTAAACGGAGGAGTCGCCGTGGGGGTGGTAGTTTTTCAGCACCTCGCCGACCACGCCGGCGCATTTATCGAAGGCGCGATTATGGAGCAGGCCCTCACGCAGCATGGCGTAGAGGATGCGGCGCTGGACGGGTTTGAGGCCGTCGCGGGCGTCGGGCAGGGCGCGGGCCACGATCACGGACATCGAATACTCGATGTAGGCCGACTGCATGATGTCGGTGATGTTGGCGGTGGTGAGTTTTTCGTTCGAGGTAAAGGACACGGGAAAGGGGGAAATGACGAATACCCAATGACCAAGGTCCGATTGGGCGGGTTAGGAGAAATGGAAGGGGTTAGAGATCGGCTTCGGAGAGGCCGGCGAGTTTCATCTGATTTCTAAGGAGGCCCAGTTTGAGGGGTTGGTTGCCGTGGACGGGAATAACGAGGCGTTCGCGGTGACCGGGTTTGGTGAGGATGTGGTGGCTGCCGTTAACGCGGACGAGTTGCCAGCCTTGGCGAGTGAGAATGCGGATGAAATCTTTGCCGGAGACTTGTTTCATGCTTTTGCTTCGACCGCTGAGCGCAGCCGTATCAAGGCAGAGTTACAGCGACTTATTGACGGGTAATTCTCCATTACACGGCCACCTCGATGATTTGGTCGTCTGGGAGTTTGGCTTCTTGCTCGGCGTCCACGGAGAGCCAGCCCTCGATAGCTTCGCGGAGGTTGGTCTGAAGCTCTTCCATGGTGTCGCCTTGGGTCACACAGCCGGGCAGAGCGGGGACTTCGGCCCAGAACCCGCCTTCGTCGCCTTTGTGGATGATAGCTTTAAGTTTCATGGCATTGATCGGAATTACGCATCTAGGAATTGGACGTTGAGGGCGTTGTCCTCGATGAACTGGCGGCGGGGGGGGACTTCGTCGCCCATGAGCAAGGTGAATAGGGCGTCGGCTTTGGCGGCGTCGGCGATGTCCACTTTGAGCAGGCGGCGCTTGTCGGGGTCCATCGTGGTCTCGAAAAGCTGCTTCGGGTTCATTTCGCCGAGACCCTTGTAGCGCTGGATGCCGAGGCCCTTGCGGCCGTTGGCGCGGATGTGGGAGACGATCTCGAGCGGGCCGTAGAGCTCGGTTTTCGATTCTGATTTGAGGCCGGCGTTTTCGGTGACGAGGTAGCGGGCCTCCTCGGTGACGGTGAAGTGGTGGCCGTCGAGACCGAGCCGGGCGAGGGCGACGAGGCACTTGGTCATCTCGGTGCTCTCGTAGATCTCGTGCAGGGTGACGCGACGCTGGGCGCCGGGGCCGGTGACGGGTTTGGGCGCGGCGACGGGGACGGGCGGGAGGGAGGCGGACGAGCCCATGGGCGGGACGCCCGTGCCACTTTCGGGGATGGGCGGGGCGCTCTGGCCACTGCCCACGGGTTGGCCGAAGTCGGCGGCGAGGCCTTCGCGATCCAGGAAGGCGGAGCGGGCGTGCTCGTCGGCGAGGAACTGGTGGCTCTCCTTGTTCCCTTCGCGGATGCGGGCGAGGTAGCGGGGCAGGGCGCGCGTCTCGGGCAGGTGGGCGTCGAGGTAGGCGGGGAGGCTGGCCCCGTAACGGGTGACGCCGGAGCCGAATTTTTCGAGGAGGGCGAGGTTCTCCACGATTTGCTCGATCTGTTCGGGGGCGAAGGTGTGGCCGTCCAGGATGCGGGTGAGGATGATGTCCTCGGCGCCGAGCTCGAGGAGGATGCGGTTGAGCTGCTCGTCGTTGTCCACGTATTGCTCGCGTTTCTTGCGCTTGATGCGGTAGAGCGGGGGCTGGGCGATGTAAACGAAGCCGCGCTCGATGAGGCCCTTCATCTGGCGATACATGAAGGTGAGCAACAGGGTGCGGATGTGGGAGCCGTCCACATCGGCGTCCGTCATGATGATGATTTTATGGTAGCGTGCCTTGTCGGCGTTGAAGCCGCCGATGGCCTCGCCGCCCTCGCCGATGCCGGCGCCGATGGCGGTGATGAGGGTCCTGATTTCCTCGTTGGAGAGCACCTTGTCGAGGCGGGCCTTCTCGGTGTTGATCAACTTGCCGCGCAGTGGGAGAATGGCCTGGTAGCGACGATCGCGGCCCTGTTTGGCGGAGCCGCCGGCGGAGTCGCCCTCGACGATGTAGATCTCGGTGAGGGTGGGATCGCGCTCGGAGCAGTCGGCGAGTTTGCCGGGCAGGCCGCCGCCGGAGAGCGCGCCCTTGCGGATGGTCTCGCGAGCCTTGCGTGCGGCCTCGCGGGCGCGGGCGGCGTTGAGGGATTTATCCACGATGCGTTTGCCGACCGCGAGGTTGGTCTCGAAGTACTGCGTGAGGCCCTCGTAGCTGAGCGAGCCGACGATGCCCTCGACCTCGGGGGAGAGGAGTTTGACCTTGGTCTGGGACTCGAACTTGGGGTCGGAGTGTTTGATCGAGATGACGGCGGCGAGGCCCTCGCGCACGTCGTCGCCGGTGATCTGCGGGTCTTTGTCCTTGAGGAGGTTGTTGGCCTTGGCGAACTGGTTGATGGTGCGGGTGAGGGCGCTGCGGAAGCCGGAGAGGTGGGTGCCGCCGTCGGGGTTGTGGATGGTATTGGTGTAGCAGAGAACCTGGTCGTTGTAGGTGTCGTTATATTGGAGGACGACCTCGACATGGATCTCGATGGGTTTTTCATCGAGGGTGGTTGTCATCTCTTTGTGGATACGCACCGGGACGGGGTGGAGGACCTCCTTGCCGTGGTTGAGCTGTTTCACGAACTCGACGACGCCGTCCTTGTAGAGGAAAGTCTCGGGAGTGGGGACGGAGGGGCGTTCGTCGGTGAAGCGGATCTCGAGGCCGGAGTTGAGGAAGGAGAGTTCGCGCAGGCGCTTGGCGATGGTGGCGGCGGCAAAGACGGTGGTGAGCTTAAAAATCTCCGGGTCGGGCTTGAAGGTGACGAGGGTGCCGGTGCTGGTGGCGGTGCCGATGACCTCGAGCTTTTTGACGACTTTGCCCTGGGCGAAACGCATGTGATGGACGTGGCCGCCCTTGGAGACCTCGACCTCGAACCACTCGGAGACGGCGTTCACGCACTTGGCGCCGACGCCGTGGGTGCCGCCGGAGAATTTGTAGCCACCCTGGCCGTATTTGCCGCCGGAGTGGAGGGTGGTGAGCACCATCTCGACGCCCGGGATGCCGTAGACGGGGTGGATATCGACGGGGATGCCGCGGCCGTCGTCGCGGATGGAGATGGAGCCGTCCACGTGGATGGCGACGTCGATGCGGTGGCAGTGGCCGGCGAGGTGCTCGTCCACGGAGTTGTCGAGGACCTCGGAGACGCAGTGGTGGAGGGCGCGCTCATCGGTGCCGCCGATGTACATGCCGGGTTTTTTGCGAACCGCTTCCAGGCCTTCGAGTTTGCCTAGTTTGGAGGAGTCGTAATCGGCGGCGTTGGAGGCCTCGGGCAGGGGGTTGAACTCGTAGGATTCGGAGGGCGGCTGCGGGTCGTTGGCGTCGGGCATTTGAGAGGGGGGGCGCGGATGTTAAATCGAAGTGTCGAAGGCATCCGAAAAGGGGGGGCGGGACAACGGAAATGTGCGTGGATTTTGGCCGCGGGAGGGCGTGCTGGCCGGGCATAAAGAAGTCGCCCGCCGGGAAGCGGGCGGGTCGCGCGCGGGCGGGTCAGGCGGGGGTTTCGGCGGCGAAAAAGCGCCGTTTGAACCAAAAGGATACGTGCACCAAGCCGATCAGGGCGGGCACCTCGATGAGCGGTCCCACCACGGCGGCGAAGGCGACGGCCGAATCGATGCCAAAGACCGCGATGGCCACCGCGATCGCGAGTTCGAAGTTGTTGCCCGCCGAGGTGAAGGCGAGCGACGCGGATCGCGGGTAGTCCGCGCCCAGTTTTTTGGCCATCAGGAAGCTGACGACAAACATGATGGCGAAGTAGAGCGCGAGCGGCAGCGCGATCCGCAGCACGTCGAGGGGCAGGCGCACGAGGGTGTCGCCCTTGAAGGTGAACATCACCACGATGGTGAAAAGCAGCGCGGCGAGGGTCACCGGCGAGATGCGGGGGATGAAGGTGTTTTCATACCAGTCCGCCCCCTTGAGCGGGACCAGAATCACGCGGCTCAGCGCGCCGGCGGCGAAGGGAATGCCGAGGTAAATCACGACGCTCACAAAGATGTCGGCCATCGCGACCTTGATCACGGTGCCCTCGAGCCCGAAATACGGCGGCAGCACGGTGATAAACAGCCAGGCGTAGAAGCTGTAGAACAGGATCTGGGCGATGCTGTTCAGAGCGACCAGGCCTGCGGCGTATTCCCGACTGCCTTTGGCCAATTTGTTCCACACCAGCATCATCGCGATGCAGCGGGCGATGCCGACCAAAATGAGGCCGACCAGGTAGTCGGGGTGGTCGCGCAACAAGAGCACCCCGAGGAGGAACATCAGCACCGGCCCCACGACCCAGTTTTGCACCAGCGAGAGGGTGAGGATGCGGGTGTTGGCGAAGACCTGGGGGAGCTGCGCATACTTCACCTTCGCGAGCGGCGGATACATCATCAGGATGAGGCCGATGGCGATGGGGAGATTGGTGGTGCCGATCGTCATCGGCGCGAAAAACGCCTCGGGATCGGTGATGACCCAACGCGCCAGCGCCACGCCCAGCCCCATCGCGGCAAAAATCCAGACCGTGAGGTAACAATCCAGGAACGACAGGTTTTTGGCGACGGTTTCGGACACGACGAGGAAGGCGATCGGGCGGGGTGGATTTGGTCGGGGTGGAACGGGAGGTGAGGTCAGCGGATCGAAAGTGGCTTGGGCGTCCCGCCCAAGGGATCGGCGGCGAAGGGGCAGGATGCCCCCTCGCTCACGGGCGGGACGCCCGTGCCGTGGCGGAAGTGTAGCACGCGCTCGTTCCGGAGAGGGACGGCACGCACAGCTCCTTCGCTAGGCAGTCGGTGTGTTTGGAGCCGAGTTGGAGGACGAGGCGATCCGGCTCCTGCGTCACGGAGGCGACGATGAGCTGCACCACGTTGCAGGTTTAGTATTCGAGCTCGACCGGCAGATCCTCGCCGCCGAGCACGGGAGCGGCGTGCTCCAAGGCCTTCAGGAGCTTGCCGGCGGTGATGCGGTGGTCGAGATCGTCGCCGACCCAGGTTTGCAGGAGGCAGGTGACGAGACGGCGCACGGTGCCGCCGCAATCGACAAAGTCCTTTTGCACACGGCCGACCTCGGTGACGTGGAAATGCGGCTCGATCGCTTCGCCATCCGTTCAGAGCACCGTGAGCGGGAGCGAGGGCGCGGCGGCGAGGGCCGTCTTGAGCGCGGAGAGGGGGATGCCGGCGCGGGCGGGCGGCGAGGGGTCGGGCGCGCAGGCGCAGGAGGTGGATTCGGGGGATGTCGTCATTAGGGTGGGGATTTGAGCGTCGGCGGAGGGATCATTCGCCGTCGGCTTCCACGGTGGCCATGGCGAGCTTCTCGGCGTGGAGGGCTTCGCGGGGAAGTTTGAGGGAAACCATGGCCGCGGCGGCGGCAAAAGCGAAGGCACCCCACAGGCAACCCGCCAAACCGGCGACGTGGTAGAGCACGCCGGAGAGGAGGCAGCCGACCAGCCGGCCGCCGGCGTTCGCCATGTAGTAGAAACCGACGTTGAGCGCGACCTTGTCGCCATCGGTGTAGTCGAGAATCAAATACGAGTGCACCGCCGAGTTGAGCGCGAACACGGCGCCGAAGAGCGCCAGCCCGCCGATGATCACGACGTTCGCGGGCAGGCCCGCCGCCAGCCCGAGCGGGATGGCGGCCGCCACCGCCGCGAGGACAAACGCGATGGCCGTGGCGGTGCCTCCGGCCGGGGCGCGGCCGCGCAGGATCGCCGGCGCCGCGCCCTGGATGAGGCCGTAACCGATCACCCAAAAGGCCATGAATGCGCCGACCTGGGGGAAGCTCCACCCGAGCACGCCGCGCAGAAACACCGGCACGCCGACCACGAACCAGATGTCGCGGGCGCCGAAGAGAAAAAATCGCGCGAGGCAGAGGACGTTGATTTCACGGCTTTTTGAGAGCAGATCGCTCCAGCCGGCCTTGACCTTGGACTTGCCCATGGCGCGCGGAAGAGACGCCCAGGAGCCCAGCCAGACCAGGGCCAGCGCCCCGGCCATAATCCACAGGGCCCCGGAAAACCCGGCGGTCGCCAGCAGGAAGCCGCCGAGGAAAAAACCCGCGCCCTTGAGCGCGTTTTTGGAGCCGGTGAGGAGGGCGACCCACTTGAACAGCGTCCCCTTCGCATCGGGCGGCACGAGCACCTTGATGGCGCTCTTCGAGCTCATCTTCGTCAGGTCTTTGGCGATGCCGGATAGGGCTTGCGACACCATCACCCAGGCGACCGCGGCCGTCTCGGACCACGCGGGATTGAGGAGCGCGAGCATGCCCAGGGCGCCGACCTGCAACCCCAGGCCCGCGACGAGCGTGACTCGCAAGCCCAGGCGCGACGCGAGCCAGCCGCCGAGCAGGTTGGTGACGACGCCGAAGAACTCGTAGAGCAGGAACAGGAACGCCAGCGTCACCGGCGAGTAGCCGAGGTTGAAGAAGTGCAGCAGCACCAGCATCCGGAGCGCGCCATCCGTGAGCGTGAAGCCCCAGTAGGCGCCGGTGACGAGGATGTAGTTTCGCAGATTCATTTTCCAACCGGGTTGGCCGCAAAAAGACGCAAAAATCGCAAAACGGAACCCTCCGGTTTTTTGCGCCTGCCACGCCTTGTTGCGGCCACTGATACCGGCCTCAAAGGCTGGCCGCCACCTTCAGGGTCAGCTCGCCCATGCGGTTGGAGTAGCCCCACTCGTTGTCATACCACGCGTAGATTTTCACCAGACGCTGGTTCACTACCATGGTGGAAAGCGCGTCGATGGTCGCGGAGGCAGGGTTGCCCTTGAAATCGATGGAGACGAGCGGGCGCGTCTCGTAGTCCAGGATGCCCTTGAGCGGGGCGGTTTCGCTCGCGGCCTTGAGCAACGCGTTCACCTCCTCCGCCGTGGTGTCGCGTTTCACCTGGAAAACGCAGTCGGTCAACGATCCGGTCAAAAGGGGAACGCGGATGGCGTGGCCGTTGAGCTTGCCCAGCAGCTCGGGGTAAATGAGGCCGATGGCGGTCGCGCTTCCGGTGGTGGTGGGGATGAGCGAAAGCCCGGCGGCGCGGGCGCGGCGCAGGTCTTTGTGCGGGGCGTCGATGATGGTCTGGGTGTTGGTCGCGTCGTGAACCGTGGTGATCGCGCCGTGCTCGATGCCGAGGCCCTCGTGGATCACTTTCACCACCGGGGCCAGGCAGTTGGTGGTGCAGGAGGCGTTGGTGAGCAGGTGATGGCGGTCGGCGTCGTAGAGGTGGTCGTTGACGCCCATCACGATGTTGAGCGCTTCGTCGCCTTTGACCGGGGCGGCCACGATGACTTTTTTCACCCCGCGCCCGAAGAACGGCGCCAGTTGCTCGGGGGTGCGAAACCTGCCGCTGCACTCAAGCACGACGTCCACGCCGTGCGCCGCCCAATCCACCTCGCCCGGTTTGGCGTGTTCGGTGAAGGCGATACGCCTGTCGCCGATGCGGAGGGCGTTTTCGCCTTCGGCGACGGCTTCCTGCGGCCAGCGACCCTGCACTGAATCAAAGGTGAGCAGGTGCGCGGCGCACTCGGCCCCGCCCTTGGGGTCGTTGATAAGCACCCATTCGAGTTCCGGCCGGTGCCACGCGGCGCGGAGCGTCAGGCGACCGATGCGACCAAAACCATTTATACCGATGCGGATTTTTTTCATCTTGGGGAAAAGCAGGACGGAGCCGGCTCTCAGGAGATGGCTGCTAGAAGACGGTAAGGTCTGATTTTTAGGGTTTTGTCACAGAGCCGAGCCGGAGCGCGGCCACAGAGGACACCGAGAAAACAAGCCGGATTTTGCATGCTAGGCTGGCTCTGTGTTCTCTGGGTCGGAACTCCGTGTCCTCTGTGACTAAAAATCCTTTGGCACGCTAAACTGACGCGGGACTTGGTATCTGACAGGATACTAGTATTTAGTGATTTTAACTGGTTGAGGTTTGGCGCAGCAGGCGGGCGCGTCCCCGTCGAGATCGCGCCGGAGCAGTATTAGTTTTTCCGAATCACGGCGGAAAATTTTGTCCTCACCCGCGCAGTCTTGCAGGCACGCCAGGTTGGCTTCCAGGACCTGGGAGGGCTTCGCGACGAGGCGGTAGATGCGCCAGTTGGCCTCGCTTTTCACGGCGACCAAACCGTGGGTTTTCAGGTAACCCAGGTGTTTGGAGATCTTCACCTGTGGTTCGTCGAGAATCTCCTGGATGTGGCAGACGCAGAGCGGCCCCTGGCGGAGCAGATTGAGGATGCGCAGGCGTGTCTTGTCGCACAGGCATTCGTAGATCGTGAGGAGATCCATGCGGCCATACATTCCGATAGCCGTATATACTACAAGAGGAATGTTGTTACGATCGGGCGCGGGATTCGACCGCGGTGGCGGCGGAGAGGCGTGCGACGGTGAGGATACACCGCGACGGCGGGTCGCGGGTTTTTGGGGCGCGGAGGGCCGGGGCCGGGGAACAGGAGGCAAAGGCGTGGCGCGCCCGGCGGTCACGCCCCACCGGGGACAGTCCGGGTCCGATGCGTCGAGCCTGAGAACGAAAAATCCCCCGCACGAACAGGTCGTAAGGAGGACGGTTTTGCGTGGCCTGCCGGGCGGATGGCTGGCTGTTCAACTTATGCGCGGCGGCGGCGGGAGGCGGCGAGGGCGAGGGTGGCCAAGCCGGCGAGGGCGGCGAAGGCGGAGGGCTCGGGGATGGCGGTGACGGTGTAGGAGAAGTCGTAGTTCACGCGGGTGTTGGTGGTTTCCTGAATCCAGGCGGTGTAAGCGCCCGCGCCGAGGGGAGCGGTGAAGCCTGAGCCGCCGAAGGAGCCGCCGGTGGCGAGG